>NZ_QNRN01000016.1:0-170973 GCF_003315125.1 Bacillus sp. DB-2
TTTAAAAAAGATGACTCCTGTTGGATACAGAAATCATCTTCTTGATGTTGCCTAACTTTTTTCAAAATGTCCTTTACAAAGGGTACAGATTATATTGCTTTCCTCTTTTCCACATTTTATCCGTAGCGAAAGAGGCTGTTATGAAAAAAAATATTATTTTTGGAAGTATATTTTTGCTAGGTTTAAGTATATTTTTATATCCGATTGCAAGTAATTGGTTTGCAACGAGAACGCACTATTCGGAAGTAAGTACGTACGATGAAGCAGTAAGTAATTTACAAAAAGAAGAAATTGAACGTAAGGAGAAAGAAGCACGGGAATATAATGAAAAAGTTCAAAGTACGATGCAAACATTTTCGGACCCATTTCATGAAAATAGTGATGAGAACAAAAGTTCGCATATAGATATGTTAAATATCGGTGATGTTATGGGATATGTAGAAATTCCAAAAATTGATGTGAATCTTCCGATTTATCAAGGGACGACTGAAGACGTACTAACCCGCGGAGTTGGACAACTGAACGAATCTTCATTACCAGTAGGGGGAGAAAATACGCATACAGTTTTAACGGGGCATCGTGGTTTACCTTCAGCACTAATGTTTACTCATTTAGATAAAGTTGAAAAGGACGATATATTTTATATTCATTCATTAGATAAAGTACTTGCCTATAAGGTAGATCAAATAAAAGTTGTATTACCAAATGAAACAGGAGATTTATTAGTTGTACAAAGAGAAGATTATGCAACATTAATTACGTGTACCCCTTATGGAGTGAACACGCACAGGTTACTAGTGAGAGGACACCGGGTTCCATATGATGCTGGAGCAAAAGAAATGATTACAAAACCTTTCATTTTAGAAGATTGGATGATCGTTTTTCCTATTGTTATTATTTGTATCGTCCTTCTAATGATTTATTTAAAAAAACGAAAATAGTATGTATTGAGTGGTGAGTGTGTGAGAAGGGGATTTATAAGTTTATTATTGTTCCTCGTAGGGCTTTCATTATTTATATACCCAACGGTTGCTAATTATATAAACAATTATGTATATAAAACAAGAGTAATAAGTTATGAGAAAATGGTTGCTAATTTAAAAGTAGAAGATGTTAATGAGAAATTTCGTAGGATGGAAGCATATAATAGCTTATTAGGTAGAACTACTTTTAAAATGAATGATCCATTTGTTCATGATATAAAAGTAAATAACAAACAGTTAGATTTTATAAATAAAGATGAAGTATTTGGTACAATTACAATTCCGAAAATAGATGAAGAGTTACCATTATACTTAGGAGCAAGTCAAGATAACTTGAGTAAAGGAGTCGGACAAATTGAAGGGACTTCTTTACCAATCGGTGGACAAGATACGCACGCTGTATTAGCAGGACATCGTGGATATCACGGCGCAATGATGTTTCGCCACCTGGATCGATTAGCTGATGGCGACACATTTTATGTCAGTGTACTAGGGAAACAACTTGTTTATAAAGTAATTGGGCGTGAGATAATTAATCCAAATCAAGTTGATAAATTGAGTGTAATAAAAGGACAAGATAGAGTTACATTACTTACATGTGAACCATATACATCTAGTAAATATCGATTGTTAGTATATGGAGAGCGAGTAGAAACAGACCAAAATGAAATTGAACGACAAAACAAAAGTATAGTAGAAGTTAGGAGTCATGAAACAAGAGATTCATTTGAGAAACTGGCTTTTGGCATAGTAGGTCTAATTGTAATTTGTATTGGGCTGTATGGTTTACTAAAAAGGAAAAACTAGTGATGAAATATATAATAAAAGAAAAATGCCACTTCAAAAAAAGAAGTGGCATTTTTTATATTTCCTCTAAGCTATTAACTGGAACAGTTAATTCGCGTTTTGGATTTGTTACTTCATATATGCGGGCGGTTTCGTTGCTTTCGTCAACGTGTTGAATCATAACAGGCATGCCTTGAAAACTGACATTGGCTTCTTCAGATGACTCGGAAAGCTCTTTTGCGCGTTGTATATTCATTTATATTCCTCCCATCATTATTATCTTTGCAAAAAAGGAGGAATAATATACCATTTCGAGACATTTTTAAAGTTTTTGTATTATTTGTAATGTTTCTTTAATAAATGAAGAGAAGATGGAATCAGGATAGTCATCTATCGCTTGAACTGCTTCTTTTGCTTCTTTCAGAGCAGATTTTTTATCTTGAAGTTCTATATAGCAAAGAGCACGATAAGATCCAGCTGTTAATAACCACGATTGATCAAGTGGATGACTCATATAATCCGGTATGATAGCACGCTCTAATACTTCTAAAGCTTCCTCGTAACGTTTTAAACCATACAAATATTTTCCTTTTTCAAGATAATACAATCCATCGTCTTGAAAAATTGGTTCATCTTTTAGTTTTTCTCGAAATTGTTCTAAATGTTCTAATGCGATTGTATATTCATTCGTAATTGTATTGTAGTAATAAGCTTTTAATATATCTATATTTGCAGCGGATAAAGTATCTTCTGTAAAAATGGCAAATTGCTCAGATTTTTTTATGTAATATAAATATCTTTCTTTATCCGCCGTAATGATTTTTTGATAAGATAAAATACGATAAAAATCATCTGTTTTATAATACACTTGATGTTTTTTGGAAAAGGCAAGTGCATCTAAGATGACTCTTTCACATTTTTCATAATTGCCATATGCGAGTAAAATAATTGCTTCTTTTAAGTATAACTGTATATGCGTAATAAGATCCATTTCTAAATTCTTCGTTTTATATTCATCACGAATAATGGTAATCATCTGTAAACATTCTTTATATTTTTTACGTTTGAAGAGCATATAGTAAAACAGTAGTTTCGTTTCAGTGCTTTCTCGATATAAAGTATATTTTTCAAATATAGAAATAGCGGTTTCGACGTAATATTCAATATTATAATCGTTCATAATAGCTGCTCCAGTTATGAACTGTTTATATATACGAGCCGTATTTAAAGTAGAAGGTAGCTCTTTTTGAACGATAGGTAGTAAAGTATCATATACTTCATCGCATTTATTTGTCTTTATTAGTTCCTCCATTTTTTGAATGAGTTCTACAATTTCTCCATCATCTTCTTCTAGTAAAAAACTCATTTCACATCCAAGTTTATTAGCGATATATTGTAATGCTTTCATGGAAGGTGTCGCTTTTCCATTTTCAATTTGACTTAGCATACTTTTTGTCAGTTCTGAACCTGCTATTTCTGTTTGAGTAAGCTTTTTTTCCTTTCGTAACGTTTTAATTTTTTCGCCGAGAGTAGCCATCACATGCTCCTTTATAATTGAAAAGTTAAATACGATTAAACTTTTTGTTGTAAAAATTGGAAAGTTGATTATATAATAAGTTTAACACAATTTAACTTTTAAGGGGAGAGTGTCATAATGGGGGATGTAAGTATAGTTCCAAATGATTCAAAAATGAAGATTGCAACGAGAAATATCATTTTAATGATGATTGGAAAGATGACGTCATTGCTAGGAGCGGGTATTTATACGTTTGCAATGGGGTTATACGTATTAAAAACAACTGGTTCAGGTATGGGGTTTGCAACTACGCTCATTTGTGGATCAATACCAAGAATGATTTGTGGGCCAATTGCAGGTGCTGTAGCTGACCGCGTCAATCGAAAATGGCTTGTAATTGGCACTGATTTATTAAGTAGCTTAACAATGCTTATCATGTTTATTCTTGCTACTATATTTGGACCGTCACTTCTTGTTATCTATATTTCAGCGGCATTATTATCAATTTGTGCAAGTTTTTATTCTGTTGCATTAACTTCGTCTATTCCTAATTTAGTAGATGCGGGGCGTATTCAAAAAGCGAGTGCTTTAAATCAAACGGCAGCTTCTTTATCAAATATTTTAGGGCCGATTATTGGTGGCGTTGTATTTGGTTTCTTTTCAATTAAGTCGTTTTTTTTGTTAAATAGTGTTACGTTCTTTTTAGCGGTTATTTTGCAATTATTTATCGTATTTGATTTGTACAAAAAAGAAGTGGCTGAGAGTAAAGAGCGTTTCTTGACGAGTATAAAAGAAGGATTTTCATATGTAAAACGACAGCATGAAATATATGGTTTAATGAAAATAGCATTGTGGGTAAACTTTTTTGCGTGTGGGCTAACAGTAGCACTTCCATATATTATCGTCCATACATTGCATCTATCTTCAAAGCAACTCGGTACTGTAGAGGGAATGTTAGCAGTCGGGATGCTAATGGGTGCGATTGCTTTATCAGTGCGTAAAGAAGTGAATAATCCGTTTCGTTCTATTTATACTGGATTGTTTTTATTTGCGGGTTTAAGTTTATGTACAGTCTTCCCGTTGTTAGTTACCATTCCCAAAGTGGCAAGTTTTATTTACTATATTGCTTTTATGATGTTAACGGGTATTTCAATTATGATTGTAAATATTCCGATGCAAGTACATATGCAAAAAACGACAGATCCGAGCTATTTAGGGCGTGTGTTTGGCCTACTTGAAACAATTGCTACTGCAATCGCACCACTCGGTATGATTGTATATGGATTATTATTAGATATGTTGCCAACTAGCATTGTTATGATGACGATAGGCGGAGGTTTATTGTTAGTTGTATTAGTTGGAGTAAAGCAACATATGGCGAAAAAACAAGTAGATGTGTCGGCTTAAAAATAAGAAAGTAATAAGACTGGAAATAATAAAAATGACCATATTAGTATTTTAGTTTTTGAAACTATTTTTCATGTATGTTACAGTAAAGTGAGCAGGCAAAGAAAAGGAGAAAACATCATGAGAAAATTAAGTTTTGTAATGCTTTTTCTGTTAGTCGTAATGACTGGATGTAGTAATTATGACACGTATATTGAAACAGGTATGCAATCATTGAAAAATGAAAAATATAGTGATGCGATTATGTGGTTTGAAAAAGCGGAAAAAGAGAAATCAGGAAATGAAGCGAAGGCATATAAAGAATTCGCTCAGTTACTAGATCGCGGTGCGACAGCATTAAAAGACGGTAAGTATTTAGAAACGAAAGATATTGCAAATGAAGTGTTACAAAAGAAAAAAGATGATGCACTTGAAAAAGCTGTGACATCAAATGCAGAGAATATGCTTCAAAAAGCAAAAGATGTGGAAGAGAAAGTAAATGAAAGAGTAGCGAAACGAAAAAAGGTAAATGAAGAAGGAATCGATAAATTAATTAAAGCTGTTGATAGTATAGATGATGTAAAAGAAAAAGAGAAAAAAGTTTCAGAAGCATTAGATAAGGCTGAAGAGGCACAAGCAAAAATTGAGGATAAGAAAAACAAATAGAGTTATAGTTTAAAAGGCTGTCGTGTATAACGACAGCCTTTTAATTTTTTTCTGCAAAAGAAGTAATGCTATGTAGTAAAAAAGAAATTATTTTAGAATTCCATCTGTCCTCATGATGAATGGTATAAATATTACGCTGAAATTCAAAATCAGGGATTGGTATATAGCATAGCTCATTTCGTTGTACTTCTTGCTCAATAGCAAGTTTTGAAATAAAGGCAACCCCATTACCATATTTTAAAATTTGTTTCATCGTTTCTAATGAATCTAGTTCAATTTCTGATTGGAATGTAATGTTATGTGCTAACGTCCATTGTGTAAGTAAATCTCTCGTTGTAGATGGGTTACGATGCAATAATATACGTTCTTTTTCGATATCTTGTAATGATACATTTGTTCTTTTAGAAAGATGATGTTCTTTGGAAAAGGCAAGAACAAGTGTATCAGGCATTACATTCATTTGTTTTAGAAGTGGTTCGTCAAACGGTGCCGCAGAAATTACCCCGAGATCAATTTCATGATTTTGTAGCATCGTTCGAATTTCAGGAGCTGTTTTTACTATGAGTGTTATTTTTATATTTGGAAATTCGCATTGAAATTGGTGAACAACTTCTGGTAAAAGATAAGTCGCTGGTACATAACTAGCACCAATTGTTATAGCGCCTTTATTAAAATCTTTAAACTCTTGTGTGACCCGCCTAGCTTCTTTCATAAGTGCATCTATTTTACAAGCATAATGATGCAATGCCTCACCAGCTTCTGTTAAGAAATACCTTCCGGAACGTAATTCAAATAAAGGCACACCAAGTTCCTCTTCTAAGCTTTTTATATGAAACGTAATAGTAGGTTGTTTAACGCCAAGTTTTTCTGCAACAATAGTAAGCTTTTTGTATTTCTTAATAAGCACTACAATTTCTAATTTTAAGAGATTCATGATAAGTTGGCCCCTTTTTCTTCTAACTATAGAAAAAATCTATAGAAATAAATAGTTTATTAGAGATTTTTTAATTTAATCTTTACAGTACATTAACATTCAGTATAAAACTTCCAGATAGAATGAAAGCAGGTTAAGAATGAGGGGAGAGAGGTGAAACGATGGATATTAAAATTCATGGATTAGAAAAGGCATTTGGGAAAACACAGGCGTTAAAGCCGTTACAGATTGTAATGAAAAAAGGGGAATTCACCACACTTTTAGGACCTTCAGGATGCGGGAAAACGACCTTACTTAGAATGATTGCAGGGCTTGAGGAACCGGATAAAGGTGAAATATATTTTGGAGATAAGTGCATGTATTCTTCTGCTAAAAAGATAAAAACATCTCCTCATGAGCGGAATATCGGCATGGTATTTCAAGATTTTGCTTTATGGCCGCATATGACTGTATTTGAAAATGTTGCATTTGGTTTAAGGGCTACAAAGCAAACGAATCAATTAAGAGAAAAGGTAGAAGATGCGATAAAGCGAGTTCGTTTGCAAGGTATGGAGAAAAGATATCCGCATGAACTCTCAGGTGGACAGCAGCAACGTGTCGCATTTGCTAGAGCAATTGTAACGAAACCTCATTTTATTTTGTTCGATGAACCGTTAAGTGCACTCGATGCAATTTTGCGAGAAGAAATGCGATTAGAACTTATGGACATCGTTCATTCAATTGGTTTAACGGCATTGTATGTAACACATGATCAAACAGAAGCTATGTCAATGTCAGACCAAATTATTGTCATGAAGCAGGGTGAAGTATTACAAAAAGGAACACCAGAAGACATTTATGTGAAACCGTCTCATGAATTTGTTGCAAAATTTGTTGGTAAGGCAAATTGGCTTGTAGAGGGGAAAAAAATGATTCGTCCAGAGCATGTGAGCTGGACAAAAAATGACTTATGCGAAATGTATACAGGTGAAGTTCAGCACGTTACATATGTAGGAGAACGTTATGAAGTGAAAGTAAACATGGGGACACTCGGTGTATGGACAGCTTATCACAATAGTAAGCTAAGCATCGGTAAACCGGTATCGTTATATGTACCAAAAAAATGTATTCATCATATAGGGGGAGAATCGTATGAAGAAATTCAGTTCGCTTAAGTCTTTATTTGTATGTACTTTACTATTTTCTGCTGTAGTAACAGGTTGTAGCTCAAAGACAGGCAGTGTAGATGCAAAAAATAAAAACGCTAATGAAAAGAAAATTGTTGTATATAGTGCAGGACCAAAAGGATTAGCAGAAAAAATTCAAAAGGACTTTGAAAAGAAAACAGGGATAAAAGTAGAAATGTTTCAAGGGACAACAGGTAAAATTTTAGCAAGAATGGAGGCTGAAAAGAAAAATCCAGTCGTTGACGTTGTCGTACTTGCTTCTTTACCAGCGATGGAAGGATTAAAAAAAGATGGGCAAACGTTAGCTTATAAAGAAGCAAAACAAGCTGATAAGCTTCGTTCTGAATGGTCGGATGATAAAGGACATTATTTTGGATATAGTGCTTCAGCATTAGGAATTGTGTATAACACAAAAAATGTGAAGACAGCACCTGAAGATTGGAGCGATATAACGAAAGGAGAATGGAAAGGGAAAGTGAATCTTCCAGATCCAGCACTTTCAGGTTCGGCTTTAGACTTTGTAACAGGATATGTGAAAAAGAATGGACAAGATGGATGGAATTTATTTGAACAGCTTAAGAAAAATGAAGTTACAGTAGCTGGGGCAAACCAAGAAGCGTTAGACCCAGTTGTAACAGGTGCGAAAGATATGGTAATTGCGGGTGTTGACTATATGACGTACAGTGCAAAAGCAAAGGGTGAACCGGTTGATATCGTATATCCAAAAAGCGGAACAGTCATTAGTCCACGTGCAGCAGGCATTATGAAGGATAGTAAAAATGTAGAAGGTGCAAAAGAGTTTATTGATTATTTATTATCAGATGATGTGCAAAAACAAGTTTCTAAAGCGTATTTGTTGCCAGGTAGAAAAGATATAAAAGCTGAAAATAGACCGAATGTAGAAGAGATTCCAGTATTAAATATTGATTGGAAAACAGTTGAGAAAGAACAAGATGAAATAGCAAAACAATTTAAGAAAGTATTTGAATAAGATGGTGATTACATGGTAAATCGATTCGTATCAGTAAGACAAGTTGGAATGACAGTAGCGTTGTTACTTGTGGCGATGTTAATCGTCATTCCGCTTTTTCTCATTTTATTTTCTAGTGTATATGAAAATAGCAGTTGGAATTTTTTAAAGCCTTTTGAAGTTATGCAGGGTGGTGGATTAGCTGGGATTTTTCTAAATTCGATGCTTCTAGGCGTACTCGTGGTAATTGGAGCTACAATATTTGCATTTCCATTGGCGTTCATTATGAGCAAAACAGATGTAGGAAAGTATAGTAAGTTAGATATTGTTTTTATGATACCATTTATGACCCCGCCCTATATCGGATCGATGGGCTGGATTTTGTTCATGCAACCTAACGGTTATTTTGAACAATTTTTTCCGGCTTTAAAGCCGATTTCATCATCGTTTTTTAGTTTAGGCGGTATGGTTTTAATTATGAGTCTGCATTTATTCCCATTCCTTTACTTCATGTTGAAAAACACGTTACTTCAGATTGGGAGTAGTAAAGAAGAAGCTGCAGCAGTTCATGGTGGAAGTTTTTTCTATCGTTTAAGAAAAATAATACTACCGTTATTGTTATCAAGTTATGTAATGGGTGCTTTACTCATTTTCGTAAAGACGATTGCTGAATTTGGAACACCAGCTACATTCGGACGTAGAATAGGATTCCATGTGTTAACATCTGAGATTCATAAATTTATCTCTAGTTGGCCGATTGATTTTGGCAGTGCCACAGCATTATCTTCTTTATTACTTAGTGCGTGTATGCTCATTTGGTATATGCAAAATGTATTGAATCGAAAGTATACATATGCAATGGTTAGTGGAAAAGGTGTGAAATCTAAAAGGTATACTTTGTCTATATTTGCGCGCGTTATAGCATGGGTTTATGTAATTGGTTTACTAATAGTAGCAATTGGAATCCCATACTTTTCTATACTTATTGCTTCTTTGTCGAAGTTAAGAGGCGGTGGCTTACATTTTAATAACTTTACAACAAGCCATTATGAAGCATTATTTACAATTGGTTCTCCGGGATTAGAAGCTTTATGGAACAGTTTTCTTTTTTCACTCGTAACGGCGATTGTTGCTGTAATTATTGGCGTGTTTTTGGCGCTTATGATTCGAAAGGGGAAAAAGTCCTCTGAAAAATGGCTTGATATGTGCGGCATGTTACCGAATATGGTACCAGGAATAGTGATGGTTGTAGGGCTTATTTTATTTTGGAATTCACCCTATATGCCTATGTCAATTTACAATACACCAGTCATGGTTATCGTAACGTATGTTGTTCTCTTTTTACCTTATACGGTGCAGTATGTAAAAGCATCGCTCGGACAAATTGATGATTCTCTTGTACAGGCAGGAAGTATTTTTTCCGGGAATTACATTTATATTTTTAGAAAAATAATATTGCCGCTTATTATTCCAGGAATTCTTGCTGGATGGGCGATGACATTTACGATTTCGATACGAGAGTTAGTAGCATCGCTTCTCGTACTACCTCCATCAGTAGAAACGTCAGCAACGTTTATTTTTGCTCAATTTGAACAAGGAGAAGTATCTATAGGAATGGCAATGGCTGTTGTTTCTGTTGGGCTTACAACAATATGCTTATTACTTCTGCAACATATGGAGCAAAAACGAAAAGGGGTAGCATGATGAGGATGGAAGTATGGGGAGGAGCGGGAGAATACGGTCGTTCCTGCTATTTTGTAAAAAATAAAGAGACAAAAATAGTATTTGATTGTGGTATTAATCGATCATATGAGGATAGTTATCCCAAAATAGAAAGAGAAGTTGTTCCATTTTTGGATGCAGTATTTTTATCACATATTCATGAAGACCATACGATGGGTTTACCTTTATTGACGAAGTATGGATATAAGAAAAAAATTTGGACGACTCGTTATACGAAGGAGCAACTTCCAGCTTATTTTGAAAAATGGGGAAACTACAATCTTTCAAAAGGGTGGAATTTACCTTATAACGATCAAAATATTAAAGATTTAAATTATGTATGTATTGATGAGATTAGTAATCCAAATGAATGGATACAGATTACACCAACGTTGAGGTTTCAATGGGGGTATAGTGGGCATGTATTAGGAGCTGTTTGGTTTTTAGTGGATATGTGTAATACATACGTATTTTATTCTGGTGATTATTCAGCAGAATCTAATATACTACGAGCTAATTTACCTGGAAATTTGCGAAGCGATATAAAAATTGCAATTGTAGATGCCGCTTATCACACTGATGATGTTTCGCAAAATGAACGAGTGGACGAATTATGTGCAGAAATTGAACGAGTTGCGCACAATAAAGGAATAGCATTACTACCACTGCCTCCACTTGGTAGGGCGCAAGATATAGTATTGTATTTATATGAACGATATAAAGAGTTTCCGCTTATAGTAGATAAAGAAATTTTGGTTGGTTTTGAAGAAATGTTCATATATAAAGATTGGCTAAAAAATAATGAAAAACTTGAACGAGTTGTGGAGAGTTTAAAAAGAAACATAATAGTTATGGATAATGACATTTGTATGCAAAATAGTTACGGAATAGTTGTAATGAGTGATGCGAATATGCAAACGAAACGAGCACAGTTATATTATGAACAGCTTCGGCATAAAGAACGAAATTCTATTATCTTTACTGGACATATTGCTAAAGGAAGTTTTGCAGAAAAGGTGATGAAAGAATGTGTAAGTAGAGAATGTAGGGTAGAGCGAGTTCCATATAAGGTTCATCAAAGTATAAGTGACGTTAAGGCGATGCTAAATACATTATTACCAGAACATACGGTGTTAGTACACGCACTGAAAGAGGATACGGATCGATTGCAGGAAAAGCTTAGCATAGCAGGATATGAAAATGTGTATTCACTTGCAATGGAACGTATAAAAGTAATTTAAAATGTAAAGGAGATCGGTATATGAAAAAAGTATTTGTATTCGTAAGTATTTTCTTTTGTTGTTTCCTTTATAACGTTAAGGAAGGGTTTGCCGCCAGTCCAATGAAACCTAGTTTTGAAGTGAAGTTATTATTAAAGCCAGAACAAGTATTAGGTTATAACAAAGAGATGAACCAAGAGGTACTAGAATATTTCCAGGCTGGTACAAATTATGAAAGAATACAAGTGCAATTTTTAGATACAGCGAATAAAAGTTTAAGTAATGAAGGTTGGTTTGCAAGGATTCGAAAGAAAGAATTTAGTAAAGATTTTGAGCTAACATATAAAAAGAGATACCCGATTCAAAATGTTATGATTCAAGATGTATTAGAAGTAGCTAAGAAGGATGGATTTGATAGTAAAACTGATAACTATGAGGCAGAAATAGATTGGGGATTTGAGAAGAAAACATTAAGTATTTCAAATAAGAAAAGTTACAGTGCTAAAGGATATGGGGTACTTGATTTACCAAATGAACAAGCTGCTCAAAATATGTTAATAGAAAAGTTGCCAGGGAAAATGAACAAATGGTTGTATACGAATTGGGGAGAAGAGATGCTCAAGGATTCTCACATTTATGGTCCTGTATTAATGAAACGGTATACAGGTGAATTTGAAAATATAAAAACGAATATTGAAATTTGGCCATTAAGTAATACCGGGAAGATAGAAGATGACTTCGTAATAGAAGTGTCGTTTAAAACAACTGAGGAAAGTATCGCGACAAAACAAAGAGAATTATTAATGGCGAGTATAGAGAAAAAAGGATGGTTGTTACCGAAAGATAGTTTGAAGACAGAGCTTATTTTTCAGTAAATAGGAAAGAAGGAATCCATGTGCCATGGATTCCTTCTTCTAATATATGAGTATTAAGCTAAATCAGCTGACACGAACATATCATTATTTTGAAGGTTTTTAGAGCGTAAACTATAAGAAACTACCTTCTTTTTATGTTGTTTTACTACATCAACATGCTCTTCATGACTATAAATATAAAATGTAAAATCTTTTTTGCCACGTTTTGCATTGATAATTAAAGGAGTGCCTTCATTGTGTGGTGGTGCATAATAGCGATCTAAAAATAATCCTTCGTTAAAATCATGAATAATTTTGGATTTCTTTTCGCCTTCTAAGTTATTTCCATTGATTGTAACAGTCACATTCTCTTCCTCAAGTTGTGGATGTGTTTCGTACTTGCTAATAATGGATTCAATAGCAGAGTTAGGAAGGCTAGAAACAATAATTTTAAATGCTCCAAATACAACTAACATTACAATAAACCAAGTCGTCATAGTATTTCATCCCCTTTATCCCACAGTAACGGTCCGTAAAATCCTGGTTGGTGCGGGCTAATAATCAGTGTGGGATAGATACCCCGTACTGACTAAAATTTCACTTTATCCTATTTAACAATATAACTCATGTGGTAATAGTACATATGGTGAAGTTTTGTATAATTTGTGAAAAATATGCCATTTTTACGAACGAAATATTAGAAAAATCAATTTTGTTACAAAAAGTTGAAATCGAAGTAATTTAAAAGAAAAAGGTTTATAATAAAAATATAACTAATAACAACATTACTAATTATAAGGAAGTGTAACTATGAGTACTGTAACAATCGTATATGGTATTATTCTTTCTACAATTATTGTTTTATTTATTGTCGGGGTATCGCGTTATATTCATAAGTGGAAAGAAGGAGTTGCGAAATTAAATCACATTGAAGAAGAACTTAGTGATTTAATGTTACATCATGGTAAGTAAAAAGTTTATTTTTCAACTAAATAATGTGAAAAAAATCACAAAACATGCTCTCATCATGAAGGCATGTTTTTTTGTTATGTGAATGATTAGGCACATACATACATTTTTTCCATACGATACAGTGTGCAGATGGAAATGTTCGGAGTGGAAAAGAGGGATAAAATGAGTAGTTCAGGTTATGTTCCAGGTAATAAAAATTTAAAGAAAAGCTCAGGAACTCCAAACCTTTTCTTTTCTTTGATTCGAGAAAAAATGTCTTTTTTAAAAGAGATGAGAAAAACGTTGCATATGAAGTTACGTCAACGCAGTTACCTGCGATGATAGGAGGGGCGTTTGTTGATTTATTTATGACGAAAGGGCATATGCGGGAACCACATTGGCATCCGAATGCGTGGGAATTAGATGTTGTTGTATCAGGAGAAGCAGTTACATCCATTTTAAATCCCGAAACGAATCAATTGCAAAATTATCATGTGAAAGCGGGGCAAACGGTCTTTATTCCAATGGGATGGTGGCATTGGATTACAGCGGTAACAGAAGAAGTACAATTACATTTGTTTTTCAATAACGATCAGTTTGAAACAGCAGAAGGATCAGACATACTTAGATTAACACCGCCAGAAGTATTTCAAGCTGCATACGGTGTAAGTGCAGAAAAATTAGGAAAGGACCTTTCGCCAATTAAGGAGTCGGTTGTAATTGGTCCTCCTAACTCAAATCGACTAAATAGCGTTAAAGAAAGTGACGACTCAAATATAATCGTTACGTTAAATGGACAAATAACATCATGTGAAATAGAGTAACTCTTTCTGTTTTAGGAAGAGTTACTCTATTTTGTATAATTTTGTAATTTAATTCGTTATAATTATTATATAGAAGGGGGCATATTGTGAACATATTAAAGATTATAGGAATTGTTGCAGGAGTGATTGTAGTAGCTGTTATAGCTTTCTTTTTTATTATGAAGTACTATTTGTCAAAAGAAGATCCTCATTACGTATTAAAGTACATAAAAGAACATAAAGATGATGAAACATGTTCATTACTTATTAGAAAAAACGGTGAAGTAGTAACATCTATAAATGAAAATAAAAAATTGCCATTAGCGAGTACGGCAAAAATCGTCATAGCAGTTGAGTTTGCTAAGCAAGTGTCAGAAGGAAAGATAAGCCGTGATGAACAAATTTCATTGCAGGATTTAGAAAAATATTATGTTAAAAACACTGATGGTGGAGCGCATCCTGACTGGTTAGAAGATTCAAAAGTGAGAGAGTTAGTGCAAAATGGACAGATTGCTTTAGAAGAAGTGGCTAAAGGGATGATTCATTATAGTTCTAATGCGAATACAACATATTTGTTAGATAAGCTTGGAATAGAAAGAGTAAATGATAGTTTAAAAGAGTTAGAGCTTACTAGTCATGACAAGTTCTCTTCGTATACTGCTTCACTATATATGAGAGGGTATGTAGAAAAAGAGCTTAATGAGTCAGAAAATCAATCGTTAGAAATGATACGTAACATGTCTAATGATGAATATAATAAACACGTGTTACAAATACATGAATGGATGAAAGATGAAAGTGAATGGAAGAAACGTGATATACCATTAAAAATAGATATGGAATTCCAGCGTATTTGGTCAGATCGATTAGTGAGTGCAAATGCTAAAGATTATTTGAGTTTAATGGAAAAGATAAATAGTAGAAATTATTTTCCAAAATCAATGCAAGATGAAATTGATAATGTTTTTAAAGGAACAGTTGAAAATAGTAAGTTGGAATATGCTGGTCAAAAAGGTGGTTCTACCACATTCGTATTGACAAAAAGTTTGTATACTACAGATAAGAAAGGGAATAAGGTAGAAGTTGTAATTATGTTTAACGATATAGAAGATCAAGTTGCATATCAAAAGCTGAGAAATAATATAGATTATTTTATTCAAGATGCTATAACAGATGAAGAATTCAGAAGAAAGTTATAATGGAATAATTTTATTATGTAAACAAAAGAGCGCTTTTTAAAAGGCGCTCTTTTCTATTCATGATACAGGATTTCCTATTTACTGCATGGAATATAGATTGAAACTAAGAAAGGAAGTTGAATAATGACTACAGTATATTTCGTTCGCCACGCTCACTCTACATATACAAAGGAAGAAAGGGAACGTCCCTTATCTGAAGAAGGAGAGATTGATGCAGGTAATGTAACAAGTTTGTTAAAGGATAAAAACATTGATGTTGTTATTTCTAGCCCGTATAAAAGGGCGATTCAAACTGTGCAAGGAATTGCGAATAAATATAATTTATCAATACAACTGGAAGAAGATTTACGGGAAAGGTTATTAAGTAAAGAGCCAGTAACAGATTTTAACGATGCTATTCAGAAGGTATGGGAAGACTGGACTTTTGCATACGAAGATGGAGAATCAAATGATGTAGCGCAAAGACGCGCTGTAATATGTATGCAAAGTATATTAAAAAAATATAAGGGTAAGAATATTGTAATAGGTACTCATGGGAATATTATGGTATTACTAATGAATTATTTTGATTCGAAATATGGTTTTCAGTTTTGGAAAACCCTTCATATGCCTGATGTGTATAAATTAACTTTTGATAATAATCGTTTCATTTCTGCTGAAAGAGTAGAGAAAACAGGTCATCGGATAAACATTTTGTAAAAGTTTATCAAAAAAAGAGGAAAGAGAGAAAGTATTGTAGAAGTATGACTTTGTAACATAAAAAATATTGGTTAAAGGAGGCTGTTTACATGTTTGAGAAAGAGAAAGAAGGGCTTATTGAAGTTCACAACGTATATGAAATCGCACCAGCAGATGGAGCAATTATAGGTATGGCAACGGAAGAAGAAATGGAGATTGCTGCTGAACTAGAGTTACAGTACTATGCCCATTCTCGTTTATTAGAAGCAAATATTCAGTTAGACGGTTCCTCCTATAAAGAGTTACTTCAGGAGTTCCAGGAGTACGAAAGAAAATCAATGAACTTTTGGAGAGCAATACATAAACGTTTAGCTGTGCCATGGGCATGGGTACTACGTATTGATGTTGCGAATGGTCCTATATATGTAAGCAATGGGAGTTCGTATTATGAAGAAGTTGATGATGACGAAGAAGACTATGAATAGATAAGTAAGGAAGCAGCTTTAGTTGCTTCCTTTTTTTATTTACAATAAGTGAATGGCTTCAATGATAGCATCTGGACGATCGTTTTCTATCCCATGACTAGCATGTTCAGCCAAAATGTATTGGCTGTTTATTGAGAGATTTAATTGTTCACGAATAAGTTCTTGCCACATATCTTCAAGTTGTGTAGCTTCTTCTTTTGGCATACCGCCCTCAATTAATTGAGCAATAGAATATTGAGGATCTCTACCGATAACAATTAATGGTATTTCTAATGTTTTATGTTGTTTTTTTATTGAGCGAGCACAATTTTTCCACTCGGACAGTTCAGAAGCTGTCGCTTTATATAATGAAGGAGAGGTAGAAAATTTGATATGCTGTTTTGTTGTATTGACGAGCATAGATTTTAGTTCATTATAAAGTGCGTCTGCATCCATGTTGGAGTAAGTATGATATTTTTGTAGCCACATATCATCAGAATCAGTTTGATCAGAAACTGGTAAATGAAGCTCATCTAATCGGTGTAAGTTCATGGAAGTAGAATCAACTAAAAGAAGTGCTTGCAGCCTATCTTCATGTAACATTGCAAAATGTTGTGCACATAACCCTCCATAGGAATGGCCGATTAGAATGATTGGCTCGTGAATATGGAGTTTGTTTAGTAACATATGTAGTTCCTTTGTAACTTGCCTTGCTGTACGTGGAGTATTTCCTAGCGCACTTTTTCCGTAACCTGGGCGATGGTATGAAACAACTGTAAAGTGTTGTGAAAGCTCTTCTATAATAGGGAACCAATCATAAAATGAGCAAGTCATTCCTGTTTGAATGACTACAGTTTGTTTACTGTTACCTCTTATATATACTTCTACAGCTTGTCCAAATATCTCTACTGATCTATTAATAGTAATTCCTCCTAAGCTTGAAATATTTTTTGGCAAGTAAAGACGATACACCAGGCACATATGCCGAAGAGTATAGATGTACTAAGTGAAAAGGAGTTCTTTAAACCGATATAAACAATAAATAATAGTAGTGCAGATGCAGGAAATCCATATAATACGCCTAAAGCGAATTGACTTAATTCTTGTTTACTCCCACCTTCGAAAGAAATCCAAAATAAACTAAGTAAACTAATAAGAGGAAGGGCTGCGATAAAGCCACCAAGCGTACTAAAATATTTGGCAAATTCGGTTACAGCCCCAATAATGAGGGCGGAGACGATGACCTTAACGAGGAAATGCATATTTTGCCTCCTTAGCTAATAACGAAAAGGCTTTTTCAATTAATTGTTGTTCTTCTTTTGATAACTGTGATTCTAATATTTTTATCTTTTCTTTATCTAGTAAAGTATGCTTTTCTAATACTTCAATGCCTTCTTTCGTTAAAGTAAGGTTTACAACTCTTTCATCGTGCTTGTTTCTTTCTTTTATAATAAATCCTTTTTGAATAAGGCGCTTTACGTGTTCAGATGCTGTGTTATGAGAGAGACTAAGCTCAGTAGCAACTTTTCCAATTGTTATATCTTTCTCACGAGAAACGATTTGTAAAATACGAATAGCTTGGTGAGAAAGGTTGTCTTCATATTCATATCGTAAGTGATAATAAATACTTTCCCAATGTTGATTAATGTCTTTCATAATGATAAATCCTCCTATTTTTATATCGCATAGTAAGATATATTCGTTAATTCAGAAGTAAAATCCTTTTATTTTCATTAAAAATGTTGAAAAAGTTTATTTTTATTGAAATATAAGGTAATCTATGTGTAAAGGTATACATTTAGCAAGAGAGAGGATGATAGCTGTGAATACATTTAAATGGATTAGTCATGAAAAGATGTATGTAGATCAAATACATGTTGAAAAATGTGGTCCTCTTTCAGTCGGCGTATATGGAGGAAATCAAGAGAGTGATGCATATGAAAGAGGAGATGCAGTGCTAGCTTGGTGGGATCCGAAATTAGAATTTGAATTTGTTATGATTTTTGATACACATCATAAAACGAAAAATATACATTATATAATAGAAGCGATTTCAGAAAGAGAAGAAAAACTAAAAGAGTTATTTTCATACCCAATCCATTTAGCTTTTCATCATACACATATGTATTTATTAGCATTATTTACAGATGAGCTCTTTATCGAGAAATGTGACCAAGATGATGAGGAACTTGCATGTTTAATTTGTTTACGAAAAGGCGAGTTCTTATATTGGCTATCAGTTGGTGATTGCTTCGCGTACTTATTCCATTCAGAGCAAACGAAAAATGAAAAAGGTAGGCTAAATAAGCGTAAGAACTATGAGTATATAGGAAGAAAAAATGTTTTTGCAGCGAATACACCTTGTTTTACATCAGGGATAAGGGGATTAGAAAAAGGTCAGAATCACATTGTAATGGCAACGGATGGTATTTTAGAGTGTGATAAAATAAAGTTTGATGATGATCAATCTTTAGTAGAAATATTACACGACGGAAATAGCTTACAGATTGAGCCTGTATTAACAAATGTACTTCAGTGGAAAGGTAGAGATTGTGCCACTATTATTGGATGGTCCATCGATACTGAAAATAGACAATGTGCCAATTAATAAATGAAAGAGAGTTCAAGGGTTTTTGTCCTTGAACTCTTTTTTGTTAAGCAATATGAATATGATACGTTTTTAACCATTCATTTACTTGTAGCATATACTCCATAGCACTTCTTGCTTCAAAATTGGTAATCTCTTTGTTACTTTGATCAGCAATTGCAAGTAATATGGAATGGTTAATGAGTGAGAAAACAGGATTGTTTTTATTGCTGCACATATCAAGCGTTAAATTGCGGATTGTTTGTAAATAGTGTGGATCCTGCGAAGTAGGATAAGCGCTTTTTCTTCTATTTCGCACATCGTCAGGTAAAGCCGGTTTCAGTGCTCTACGTAAAATACCTTTTTCAATATTATCAATACTTTTGACGTTAAAAGGTACGTTCCATAAATATTCAACTAATCTATAATCACAAAACGGTACACGAACTTCAAATCCGACAGCCATACTCATACGGTCTTTACGGTCGAGTAAGAACGGAAGGAATCGTGTTAAAAATAAATAAAACATTTGACGTTGTTTCGCGGATTTTTTACTTTCACCTTCAAGAGTAGGTACTTCAAGAGCAGCTTCATGGAATCGTTTATTAATATACTGCTCAGGATTACATTGAGTTGTTACGTCGTTTAATAATAGAGAAGATGTGTTTTTCCAGTTTGTTAACCACGGAAACTTATCTACATATAATAGTTCTTCTTGATGAAACCAAGGATATCCCCCGAATACTTCATCAGCAGATTCTCCAGATAAAGCTACGGTTGCATCTTTTTTCATTTCGCAAAATAATAAATAAAGTGAAGTTTCCATTTCGCCAGCACTGGGTAAATCTTTCGCGTGAAGGGGAACGAATAAGTGATTTGCTAACTCTTCAGCATTCACAATAATGTCATGATGCGATGTCCCTACATGTTCAGAAACGCGTTTTACCCAAGGAGCATCTAAACCAGTACGAGCAAATGTCAGCTCGAAATCTTTGGCGCTATTTACAAAGTCAACGGAATACGTATGAAGTGTCTTATTTTCCGCTGCAAATTCTTTCCCCGCTAGTGCAGTAATACCGCTAGAATCTAATCCTCCTGATAACATACAGACGAGAGGAACATCGGCAATTAATTGTCTTTTTACTGTATCTTGTAAAATAGATAAAATATGTGATGATGTATCTTCAGTAGAATCTGTATGAATCTTACTTTCTAAATTCCAATACTTCTTAACTACTTTTTTATCACGTGTGAATGTTATAGAATGTCCAGCACGAACTTCTTGAATATGTTTAAAGACGCCACATCCTGGAGTTCGAAATAAGCCTAATCCAAATATTTCATTTATTCCATCCGCATCAATTTCAGCAGGAACAGATGGATGAGCTAATAACGCTTTTATTTCAGATCCGAAAATAATACTGTCATTTCTTTCCGTATAAAAAAGTGGTTTTACACCTAAATGATCGCGTGCTAAAAATAATTGTTGCTTCTGATCATCCCATAAGGCGAAAGCGAAAATTCCGTTTAAATGTTGTACGCAGTCTTCTTTCCATTCTAAATAAGCATGTAGTAATACTTCTGTATCTGAATGCGTTTCAAATGCATGCCCACATTTTTGAAGCTGTTCTCTCAGCTCACGAAAATTATAAATTTCTCCATTATAAGTAAGAGCATACGTATAATCACCGGCACGGAATGTTTTTGGCTGCGTCCCGCCTTCTGGGTCAATAACAATTAAACGTCGGTGTGCAAAAGCCGCATGAGGTGAAAACCAAAATCCTTCAGCATCAGGACCGCGATGCTGAATACTATTCGCCATCTTTTCTAAAATAACATGTTCATTTGAAAGATCTTTCTTCCAATCTACCCAACCTGTAATTCCACACATACATATCTCATCTCCTAATTTAAAATTATAAAAGTAGATTAATTAAATGAAATGTACATCAGGTTAAAGAGTGTCTGCATAAATAGTGTACTACACTAATTGAATTACAGACTTGAGAAAATTTTCTTCAAGCTTATATTTATATGAGACAATGGCTAAGGAAAAGTATTCCATTACATACAAAAAATAAAAAAAGATGAGAGAAAAAAATTTCCAAAACGTTATATAGGGTGTAAAAGCTTTTACAAAAAAATAAGGGGAATCGCTACATGAAATCAAATGAGAAAAATTTTATAAAAAGATTACAGCGGCAAAAAGAAGATGCGCTAGAATTTGTTGTCGATACATACTTACCACTCATAAAAGGAATCACGCACAAAGTACTTCTTCCAGTTCAAAATGATGGATTGATAGAGGAATGTGTAAATGATATATTTCTTTCCATTTGGAATAACGCAAATAAGTTTCATGGAGAGCCGAGTGATTTTAAAAAATGGATTGCAGCGATTGCAAAGTTTAAGGCGATTGATTATTACCGGAAAGCGACTAGAACAGTAGAAATTATTTCAGATGAGTTTCATATTAGTACAGAAAAATCGGCAGAAGATGAATTAATCGTTATGGAAGATAGGGAAGAGTTATTGAAGCTTATTAATCAATTAGAACCGTTAGATCAAAAGGTGTTCGTTATGAAATATCTTCTCGGTATGAAGACAGAGGAAATCGGTGACAAGTTAGGATTAACCAGGGCGGCGATCGATAATCGTGTGTACCGGGGAAAAAAGAAACTGCAACAAAATGCTACGAATATTAGTTTTGGAGGTAGTGTAATATGAAAGACATTTATGAACTATTAAATGATATTGATATAGATGAAAAAGAACTTGAGACTTCTGAAATTGAAAAAGAAAAAGTGAAACGTAATTTAAAACGATCTATACGTACGAAGAAAAAGATGAAAACTTGGAAAAAAGGTGTTGCTGCTGCATCTATTTTAGTAGGATTATCAGTTGCAACGCTTGGTATTGGGTTCCCTACATATGCCGGGGGATTGCCAATTGTAGGTGACATATTCCGATTTTTAGATAATGGTAGAACAGGGGTACATGAAAATTATAAAGAGTTTTCGACTGAATTGAATATGACGAAAGAGAGTAATGGGGTTAAAGTTACAATTAATGATGCTGTGTTCGATGGTAGAACTGTAACGATAACGTATTCTATCGAAAGTGATAAAGATTTAGGAGAGCATCCGAGCATATTTGGTTCCCCACAGGTAAGCATGTCTAATGGTGCGGCAGGAAGTTCTAAAACTACGAAAGTAGGAGATAAAAAATATGTAGGTATGACTACAACAAGTGATCTTGGTAGTAAAAGAATGGACGTTGCAAATGTTAGATGGAATATGGAATCAATTAATATGTACGAAGAAAAAAAATCAATTAAAGGGAATTGGAATTTCGCACTTAGTTTAAAAGCAATGGATAGTAAGGAAGTAAAGCTCAATAGGGTTTCTGAAAATGAATTAATAAAAGTAAATATAGACAAAATGGAAGTAACCCCGATGTCCTTTATCGTTTTTTACAATCAAGAAGAATCTAAGGCATTACGAAGTATATGGGATAGCGCGGATGTGGAATTAGAAATAAAAGATGATTTAGGAAATAAATATGCAGGTGAAGGAAATGGAGGAACTGGTACAGTAGCAGAACCACATAAAAGTAGTTGGAGTGCTACATTCCAAAAGCTGAACGAAAATGCAACAAAGCTTATCGTTACACCTCGTGTGCACTTGCGAGTTCATACACCTGAAAATCATGGTGGAGTGGAATATGTGAATGGAAAAGAGAAGAAAATTGAAGTGCCGAAAAAAGAAGCGAAGAGTAAAGATATTGTTCTAGATGATATCGTAATTGATTTAAAGAAATAAAAGAGAGACTGCCTAAAAACATTAGGCAGTCTCTTTTTCGTTAAAAACTAGTAACGAGTAACGCATGCGGATGCTGCGTTTTATATTCCTCTTTCCATGTAATGTTTAGTTGTTCCCACGTTTCACCGCTATCAGTGGATTGAAAGATGCCATTGTTATTTAAAGTGTAAAACGTATGTGGTTCGGCTGGATTTGTAGCAAACATTGAAATGACTGTACCAATTGCAGATGGTAGTCCTTGCTGCACTTGCTCGAACGGAGTATCTTTCGTTTTCCGATAAATATAAGATTCATAAGGAATACGGTGATGAGCAAGGTCGGCACTTGGTGCGGCAGAAACGAGAATTGTATTACAATCAGCTGGATCGATAGCCATACTGTATAAATAATGATGCTCAAGTCCGTCACTACATGAGATCCAGCTGTTTCCACTGTTATAACTTTCAAGATATGCGCGATCAGGTCCGCCCATAAATCCGTCACCACATGATGCATAAAGGCGATTTGGGGCTTCAGGGTGCATGAGTAATTGATGAGCATCGATAGGAGCACCGAATTTTTTATCAATCCATGTATGCCCTTTATCATTACTTTGAATAACAGCACCAGCTTCGATTGAAACATGGAGTGTATTTGGATTGTTTGGATCAACTGTAATCCAGCGTACGTGATGTGTAAAAGGTCTAGGCGGAAAAGCCCACGTATAGGAAGATAATAATGATTTCATATTTTTAAGTTCAGTCCACGTTTCACCGCCATTTTCTGAACGGAATAAAGCACTCGGTTCTGTGCCGACATAAACGACGCCGTAGCCGTTAACTTGTTCATTTGAGCTTATCGTTATAGAAGTAATAGAAGAGTGTAAAATACCATCCTCTTTAGGGAAATCAAAGTAACGATATGAATCTCCAATTGGTCTCCATGAATCCCCGCCATCGTCACTTAGCCATAAACCTCGTCCAAATGTGCCGCAATATACACGATTTGTTTGGAATGGATCAACCACAATACAGGTAGGTTGCATATTTTGTAAATGATATGTGGTTTCATAGTTACCATATTGTTCTTTTACTACAACAAGTTCACGCTCCATGCAAAGAAATAGTCGTTTCAAGTTTGTAACCCCCTTAAAAATTCTTTCATTAGTAAACAATATGAAAATAAAAAAGAAGTAGTCTTGTTTTTAGTTGAGAAAAAGGACTTGTTTGAAAAGTAGCGAAGTTTGTATACAGAGGAAGCGGGATAAAGTGAAACTTTAATCAGTGGGGTATTGTTCATCTTTTACGGATTAGTAGCATTCACTATCGGGCGTTAATGGGGGATAAAGATAGGGAATGTGTTTCATACTAACATACAGATATTGCACTTAAAGGAGCATTTGTATGGGACACTCACATGATCACGGTCATTCAAAAAATAAAAAAGCGTTATTAATTGCCTTCTTATTAACAACAAGCTTTATGATTGCTGAAGTTATTGGCGGATTTGTAACAAATAGCTTAGCACTATTGTCTGACGCAGGGCATATGTTAAGTGATGCAGTATCCTTAGCTTTAAGTTTACTTGCGTTCAAGCTTGGGGAAAAAACGGCAACGGCCGCGAAAACATATGGGTATAAGCGAGTCGAAATGTTAGCGGCATTATGTAATGGTGTCGTTCTTATTGTCATTTCAGTATATATTTTTATTGAAGCAATTCGTCGTTTTAAGGAACCAGTTGAAATCGCTAGTAATGGAATGCTCATTATTGCTGTGCTTGGTCTGCTTATTAATATTGTATCAGCTTGGATATTAATGAGAGGCGGAGATGTGAAAGGTAATTTAAATTTAAGAAGTGCGTTCTTACATGTACTAGGCGATTTATTAGGTTCAGTTGGAGCGATTATTGCTGCGTTACTTATTAAATTTTTTGGATGGACTGCTGCAGATGCGGTTGCTAGTATTCTTGTGTCTATTTTAGTCATTATAAGTGGATGGCGTGTAACACGTGATACAGTTCATATATTAATGGAAGGTGCACCGCAGCACATAGATGCTGAAGAGGTGAAAAATACATTATTAAATATTACTATTGTAAAAGAAGTTCATGATTTACATATATGGTCTGTAACATCAGATTTTCAAGTATTAACTTGCCATCTTATTATCGAAGGTAATGAAACGCCAAGCGTATTAAAAGAAGCAACGGATGTATTAAAAGGGAAATTTCATGTAGAACATGTCACCATTCAAGTTGAAATAGAAGGTGAATTTAACCATAATGAGACAACTTGCAAAGTATGAAAGAAAAAGGGTATGAAAAAGTGTCATAACATTTTTCGCGTGGCATACATATATATAATGTGGCCACAAATACTTTGTAAGGTAAATATTTCATAAGATTACTTTACTTATTAAGAATCATCTTTTATAATCAAAAGTGGTAATTGATAAAGATTATCATTTTCAATGATCGTAGAAAGGAGTTTTTTAAAAGATGAGTATTCAACTCCGTTTTGCTGTTGAAAATCGTAAGAGACATTTAATTGATGAGTTAATTGGAGCAGGGGTGTTTAAGATTCGCGACCGACAATTATACGAGCTGTCTTTAGAGGAATTGGAAAAAGAGTACGAGCATATTGAAGATTACGCAAATATTCAGGCATAGCATATAGATTATTAAAGAAGGAGCTGGTTACACTTTTGTGTAACCAGCTTTATTATTTCATAGAAATTATTTTTTGTATTTCTTTCATTGGACGGAGCCAGTTTTGAGACATCATTTGTTCCATTCGTTTTTCATCCTGCTTTTGTAGTGCTTGAATTATAGAGTGATGTTCTTTAATAGATTGACTTGCAGGTACGAAGTTTTGGAAAAATAAATATTCAAGGCGTAAAATGTGAAGTTGCATATTTTCTAGAAAAGGTTCAATATATCGGTTTTTAGCAATAGAAGTAATTGTATTGTGAAATCGTATATCTAGTTCTAAAGCTTTTTTTGAATCTTTTTCATGTATAGATTGTTGAAAAGCATCATTTATCTCGGAAAGTAGTTTAATATCAGCGTCTGTAACTTTTTGAAGTGCTTGCTTTCCTATAATTGAGTGAAGACCAGCTATCGTCTCATAAATGATAGATACGTCGTCTAACTTAATAGGCGCGATTTTCGTTTTTTGCCCAGGTACCATTTCAACTAATCCAGAAAGCTCTAAAATTTGTAAAGCTTCTCTAACAGGTGTTCTGCTTACTCCTAGTGCTTCTGCCAATTCCCCATCATTTATTTTTTCATCAGGTCGTAAAACACCTTCTATAATCCAATCTTGCAGTTGATTTAAAACGAGTGACTTTGCTGAAACTCTTCCTGGTTTTTTATAATTTTGAGGGACAGGCATAGTGAATTCAATCCTTTCATTGTATATGTTTCTTTTTCGTATTAACAAGCTTTAATTTTGGTTTTTCTTCATCTGGTTTTTGGCCTAATATGAGCACCATTACAATGACACAAAAAGCACCTAATAATTGAAAAGATTGAAACGGTACGTGCAAAATAAGTACGGAAGAAATAATAGCTGCGAGTGGTTCTGTACAGCCAAATAATGTTGTTTCTTTAGGCGTAAGGTATCTTATGCTATCTAAGTATAAATAAAATGCGATGAGTGTCCCGAAAATGACGACAAATGTAATGAGCGGGAGGGTACTTAGTTTTACATATTTCATAGTTGATAATAAAATGAATTCGTTTGTAGAAATAAAGTGTAAAATCGTTACACCAATACCCCCAATAATCATTCCCCATCCAACGATAACAGATGAAGACCATCTTTCTAACAATTCTTTTGAATACAAACTATAAAATGCGAGTGATAATCCAGATAAAATGCCCCAAATGATAGCTGGTGTGGAAACAGCTAAGTTTTGAACAGACCCGTTTGTTAGTAAGAGAAAAGTCCCTACTAATGAGAGTGCAATTGAAATAAAATCAATTTTTGATGGACGGAAGTTCCATTTGAACAGTAAGTATATAGTGATAAATATAGGGGCTAAATATTGTAACAAAGTTGCAACAGCAGCGTTTCCTTCTTTAATAGAAGCGAAGTACGTGTACTGTACAGCAAGCATGCCTAAAAGACCGAACAAAATTATCTTATTTGCATCAGACTTTTGTTTCCAAATTCCAAATATTTCTTTTTTGTTCGCTCCGAATGATGACATAATGAGCAAAATAGCACCGGATATAAGTAAACGGATTGTAACTAACCATTCAGTAGAAACATTTTCATATTGAAATAGTTGTTGCGCAGCTGTTCCGGATAAGCCCCATAAACAAGCACCGATTATGACCATTATAATTCCTTTTAATCGATTTGGATCCATAAGACATATAGTCCTCCTTTCTAAAATATATATTGGATACAATATGCAATATATCACAAAAAGGAATAGTAATAAACTGAAATTTCTAATTAGATGAAAAATATTTATGGTGAAGACGAAAATTTTTTTGTGCGTGGTAAAATATTGTAGAGAGGGTGGTATTAAAATGCTAGCAGGATTTTTGGTTTGTTTATTTGTTGGATTACTTATCATTTTTTTAGGCTATCAAATACATGTGAAAAAGAGATTGTTTTTGTTGGCAGGCTATCAGGAAGAAACGTTTGTTGGAGATAAAAATAAATTAGCGAAGCTTTCAGGTGTGTTTTCCTATATAGTCGGAGTTGCTACTATACTATTACCGTTTGGCTTAGAAAAAATAGGTGATGTAGTTGGTATCGTATATGCTATCTTAATTGTTTTAGGTACAATTGTGTTTCTTATTAAAGCAAGTCGGTTAAATAAGAGTACTACAAAGTGAAAAAGGCTCCATGCTACGGAAGCCTTTTTATTTTTTGTTATGAAGTGTAAGTAAAAGCGGGAATAGGATCAACAAATGTATTCCGGTTTTGGTTCATTTCTTTTTCTGTTAATAGAACGATTCATATCGATGCCGATAAATACAAGTTCAGTTATTTGATCTCCATATCGTTCATCTAAGTTTTTCAATGCTTCTGGTTCTAAGGAATGCTATTTCCACTTGTGAAAATAAGTAAAGTAGAGAAGATTAAGAAGCCAGCAAATCCATATGTATATGATGCTTTACCCCAATAAGAATGGAGTAATTCTTCATCTTTTTATGAAATATAATCATAATTGCGACGCCAAAAAAATAAAGATAAGAGTAATTTGGTTTGTTAAAAATATGTGTATAAGGAGATACGCGATGAACTGGGTTACTCATAAACCATCGTTTGAATTTGAAAAATTTAGTCCTATTATTCGGTCACAATCTGCGTGGAGTGGGCATTTAGATTTCGCATATGATTTAGTAAGATTTGAAGAACCAGCAACTTTAGTTGAGTTAGGTACGCATTTAGGTGCTTCCTTTTTTAGTTTTTGCCAGGGGGTAAAAGATGGTGGGTTAGCCACAAAATGTTTTGCTGTAGATACTTGGGCTGGAGATGGGCATACAGGTCCATATGGAGAAGGGGTTTTTCAAATAGTAGAAAAAGTGGTGAGGGATAACTACCTGAATATAGGGAATTTAATTCGGTCTACTTTTGATGATGCTCTGGATGAGTTTCAAGATGAAACGATAAATCTTTTGCATATTGATGGCTATCATACGTATGAAGCTGTTTCTCATGATTATAAAACATGGTTACCTAAAGTTGCGAAAAACGGTATTGTATTATTTCATGATATTGAAGTTAAAAACGGTGATTTCGGTGTGTATAAGTTTTGGGATGAGGTCAAGGTGAAATACCCTCATTTTCAGTTTGGGCATTCATATGGACTTGGAGTTTTATTTCCGAAAGGTTGTAGCGATAAGTTTTCGGAAATACTTAAAAATAAAGAAGAGATACAAAATATGTATAAATAAAAGAGGGGCATGCATCGATTAAATGATGTGTGCTCTTTTTTTATGTGGAAATATATTATTACATATGAGGTGAAAGCGGTAGTAAAAAGTTTTGTTGAGGCAAATATTAAAAAGGTTATTATGAGTTAATAATTAGTGGGGATGGATAAAACCCTCATTGATTAAAGTTTTATTTCATTAGGTGTTTTTATCTAAATAAATAAAAATACAACATTTTTTATATTTTTCATTGCGAAAAGCGCAATCTACTTTTACAATAGAAAGGGTTGTGAATATATTATACTGAAAAAATAAATCGAAATAATATGAAAATTTTGTTTTGTCTTCGCTAATTGTATACTACATACACGTAAGACTACATACATCATGTTATCGACTTGTAAGGAGAGAAAAAAATGAAAAGTGTAAGATTACCATCGATGCTAGAAATTATTATTCTTTTATGCCTATTTCTTGCTGTCGTCTTTTCCTTCCAAACGATTTTTGATCTCCCAATTCAATTAGCGCTATTTATTTCATGGTTTTTAGTTATTGCGCTTGGATTAAGATTAGGATTTCGTTATCAAGAATTGCAAGATGCAATTACGAAAGGGATTTCTAATGGATTAGAAGCAATTCTTATTTTAGTTGCAGTTGGGGCTTTAATTGGAACGTGGATTGCTGGTGGGGTTGTACCTACATTAATTTATTATGGATTAGAATTCATTCACCCTAGCATATTCTTATTGGCAACTTTAATTATTTGTTCAATCACTTCTATCGCGACAGGAACATCATGGGGAACAGTTGGAACTGCAGGTATTGCTATGATGGCGATAGGTGAAGGGCTTGGATTACCACTTCCGCTTGTTGCGGGTGCAGTCCTTTCAGGAGCTTATTTCGGAGACAAATTATCACCACTTTCTGATAGTACAGTTCTTGCAGCTTCTATGGCGAAAGTAGATGTTATTGCTCACGTTCGAGCTATGCTCGTATTAGACGTTCCAGCTTATATTATTACCAGCATTATGTTTACTGTTGCTGGATGGATGTATGGCGGGGATAATGTAGATTTAAATAGAGTTGAGTTTTTAAAAGAATCTTTATTAAAGCACTTTGATATTAAAATATGGATGCTTGTTCCAGCGGTAATCGTTATTGTGCTATTGGCGATGAAGAAACCATCTATGCCAACAATTGCTATGGGAGCTTTAATTGGTGCAATTTGGGCAACACTTTTCCAAGGAATGCACTTTGGAGAGGCAATTGGAACAGCATATAACGGATTCTCAATTCAATCTGGTGTCGAGTTTGTCGATAAGTTATTAAACCGTGGTGGAATTAATGGTATGCTTGGTTCAGTAGCCGTTATTATTTTCGGCTTAGGTTTTGGTGGATTACTTGAAAAGTTAGGTGTTCTAAAGGTAATCGTATCGAAATTTGAGAAGAAATTAAATTCTGCAGGTAATGTAACATTGTCTACATTAATCGTTGCGTTTTTAGCTAACATATTTGGTTGTGCGATGTACGTATCACTTATTTTAACACCAAAAATTATGGAAGAAAGCTATGATAAATTAAAAATAGATCGCCGCGTATTAGCACGTAACTCAGAAGTAGGTGGAACTTTGACTTCTGGTATGGTTCCATGGTCTGATAATGGTATTTTTATGGCTGGTATTTTAGGTGTATCAACATTATCATACGTTCCATTTATGTGGCTAAGCTTCGTATCACTCATTTTAGCAGTTATTTATGGATATACAGGCAAGTTCATTTGGTATGTAGATGATGCGGATAAAGGAAAGCAAGCATCATAAAATAAAAAATCACCTTCTACAATATGTAGAAGGTGATTTTTTATTTTATAATAGGAGTTGAAGAAGTTATTTCGTCCTCATATTTAGCAATTTTTTGTTGTATCTTTTTTAAGTTTTTTTCAGTGTCTTGAATGAGCTGTAAGACATTGGTCTCCTGTTGTTTCATTAATTCCAACCGTTGAAGGATGGTAGATTCCCCCACCATAGACCAGTCGATAAATTTTTTTATTTTTTGAATTGGCATACTGGTGTTTTTTAAACATAAAATCATCTCTAAATATTTCAGTGCTTCTTCATCAAAAACGCGATCTCCTTTTTCATTTCTTTTAAGAAAAGGGAACAGTCCTTGTTTATCGTAATAACGTATTTGAGAAATAGTTAAGTGGTGCATTTTGGCGACTTGCCCAATTGTATAATACATATCATTCATCCCTTTATTACCAAGGTATAATGCCGTCTTTATTTAGTATTTTACCATTATAGTTTGTTTCACTTAATGCATATTTAATAATAATTTTAGCACTTTCATTGGTCGTATGGCCACCTGGGGAATTTCCATTTAGGTCAGTAGTTGTAAAACCAGGGGTTACTCCGAAAATTGCTGGACCGTTAGTACCAAATTCTTTGCTAAATGCTAATGTTAAAGCATTAATAGCTGTTTTTGAAGAATTGTATCCTAATGTATTAATTGGGTGTGTTTCACCGCTAGCAAACATTGTTAGTGAGGCCATGTCAGTTGTTACATTTATAATTTTACTGTTGCTTGATTTCTTTAATAATGGTAAAAAGGCTTGCACCATTTGGAATGTTCCAAAAAAGTTAACTTCAAATCCTTGGCGTAAAGTTTCAATATTTAATTCACTAGGTAGCGTATGGAAGTCGAGTGCTATGCCTGCATTATTGATTAATAAATCTAAGTGGTCAGTCGTTTCATGGATTTTTTTGATTGCTTCTTGAATGGATTGAGCACTAGAAATGTCTACTTGAGTATAGGAAACGTTTGAAACATTTAAAGATTCTACGGCTTGTTGTCCAAGTTGTTTATTACGAGCACCTAAAAATACGTGATAGTCTTTTTCTGCTAATTGACGAACCAATTCATATCCGATCCCTTTATTCGCACCTGTTATGAAAGCATATTTTTTCATTTTGAATTCCTCCAGTGTCGTTATAGTAGGTTACAATGGAAAGGATACAGCCTAAACCTAAGTTTAGGTCAAGAGGAATTTATGAAAAAAATATTGAATATTTGTATATACGAGTGAGAATTCTTATCATTTGATTAAAAGTCTGTTAATATAAGAGATGTAGGTATTATATTTTCAAGGGGATGAAAAAATGGAGTACAGAATTGAAAGAGATACATTAGGAGAAATGAAAGTTCCAGCTGATAAATTATGGGCAGCACAAACACAACGTAGTAAAGAAAACTTCCCGATTGGAACAGAGCATATGCCGCTTGAAATTGTAAAAGCATTTGCGATTTTAAAGAAGAGTGCAGCGCTTAGTAATCAAAAATTAGGAAAGCTATCAGAAGAGAAGACGCAAGCAATTGTGGAAGCTGCTGATGAAGTTATCGCAGAAAAATGGAATGAACATTTTCCACTTGTCGTATGGCAAACCGGTAGTGGTACACAATCGAATATGAATGTAAATGAAGTAATTGCAAACCGCGGTAATCAAATTTTGAAAGAAAAGGGATCTGACGTACATATTCATCCGAATGATGACGTGAACATGTCTCAAAGTTCAAATGATACGTTCCCAACAGCACTTCATGTAGCGTGTGTAATTGCGGTAGAAAATCATGTATTGCCAGCTATTACGAAATTAAAAGAAACATTAGCAGAAAAAGTAACTGCATTTGAACATATTATTAAAATCGGTCGTACGCATTTACAAGATGCAACACCTTTAACGTTAGGACAAGAAATTAGCGGATGGCACCGTATGCTTGAAAAAACAGAGCGTATGATTGCAGATAGCAATACATATATGAAAGAATTAGCAATTGGTGGTACTGCGGTTGGAACTGGAATTAATGCGCACCCTAAATTTGGTGAGATGGTAGCAGAAGAAATTAGTCTGTTTACAGGTAAACAATTTGTTTCTGCACCAAATAAATTCCATGCGTTAACGAGCCATGATGAAGTTGTATTTGCACACGGAGCATTAAAAGCATTAGCTGCAGATTTAATGAAGATAGCTAACGATGTGCGCTGGCTTGCAAGTGGTCCACGAAGTGGTCTTGGAGAAATTATTATTCCTGCAAATGAACCAGGAAGCTCTATTATGCCAGGGAAAGTAAATCCAACGCAAAGCGAAGCGCTAACAATGGTTGTAGCACAAGTTATGGGGAATGACACAACAATCGGATTTGCTGCGAGCCAAGGTAATTTTGAGCTAAACGTATTCAAACCAGTTATTGCTTACAACTTCCTGCAATCTGCTCACTTATTAGCTGATGCAACCGTTTCGTTTAATGATAAATGTGCAGTTGGTATTGAAGCAGATGAAGAAGTAATTAATGAAAATGTAAATCGTTCATTAATGCTTGTAACAGCGCTAAACCCACATATCGGGTATGAAAATGCCGCGAAAATTGCGAAGCATGCCCATAAAGAAGGGTTAACTTTAAAAGAAGCAGCATTGCAATCTGGACTACTAACAGAAGAGCAATTTGATGAGATTGTAGATCCGAAAAAAATGATTGCTCCGAAAGAATAATAGAAAAAGCCAAGGTTCTTTGTTTAGAATCTTGGCTTTTTTTGATATTCATTTTTAATTCTTTGTGAGAAATTAACTGCACTCAAAGGGTAGTGATCCACTTTTTAGAAATAGTGTATGTTCGTATCGTTTGTAATAGAAAGATAGAGCTACCTTTATGGAATAAAAATAGGCTAACTTAGAATTGAGTTAGCCAGAGTAAGCAATTAATATTTAAACGCAGGTTCTGTTTGTAGATAATATCCATTTCTTACATGACCAGTCCAATTCGCAAAAAATTGTCTCCATGAAACACTACTAAAAAATGAATCTATAGATTGTGTGTCGGAATTCCAGTCTAAAATTAAGAATGGTGCATTTCCTATTTGCCAAATCCCTCTACTTACATCGGTTCCCGTTTCACGAATTAGTAGGAGGGGGAGTCCGTATTGGTACCCCATAGCTGGCTCGATTTGAGAAAAAGGAGTCCCTTCCCAAAATGGTGTGTCTGGTAAAAATGGACCCACATTTGTTTTCACGCCTTGTACAAAAAAACGCTGAAAATCTACAGCCACGAGGCCATAACTTGATAAAATCATTCTTCTTATGCTTGTTAAAGGTGATTCAGGATATTGATCGCTTCGTGGAATTGTGCGAGGAAAAAGAAGAGCTTGCTCCAGTTCAAAAAGGAGTCTGTCTAAAAATTGCTGTTGTATTTGATTAAGTGTATTTACAGTACTTAAAAATACAGGAACTCGAAAAGCTTGATCCATAGCTACTTGAAGTTTTTGAGAGGTAAATACACCTTGCTCAATGTTTACAAAGGGTTTGCTATTTGTATTCTCCATTGCGGTTCCTCCTTTCATCATTATTAACAATGTATGTAAGAGAAAGGTAGGGGTATGGACATTATGATAAAAATAAGTAAATGTATTGAAGAGGCTTTAATATAACGTTACCTCACTATTAATATTAGTGGGGTGTTCGATTCATTACTTTCATATGTGGGCAGTTCTCTTTTAAGAGTGAAATGAATTTTTCTTCTTCTTGTGGTACGAAAGTTGTCACAGAGTCAAATAAATTATAATCAATTTCTAATTGCTGCCTAGTCCATTTTTCTGAACGGAGTGTTTTGCCAGAGTATTTAATGTGACGGATATTTTCAAATGGAATTTCAGTACGTAATATGAAACCGTGTTTTACAATAAGAGAAGATTCCGTTATGTTGTAGTGAGAGAAATAGAATGAAGAGAGATTCACGATATTTAACAGCATCATAAGAGTGAAAAAAATAGAATTTTCATTTTGGAAGAATAGCGAAATGAAAAAAATAATTATAAATAATGTAATGAAAATGACATGAAATGGATTTTTTTTCGCTTTAAACTTCAAGTTAGTCACCTCGTTATACGTGTTCATTAACTAAATTAAATCATAACATCGTAATAAAACGTGAGAATATGCAGAATTGCATATTCTTTCGGTTTATTATTCGTGTAAAATTTTTTGATAGGATAAATTTAAATGAAGTTTTTAGTAGTGGAGTGGCATAAAGTGACTAACAAGAATAGAAGTGTAGTGCTAGTCATAATTAGTTGTATGATGATTATGAGTGGCTGCTCAAATAGATTCGTTGAGGATGGAAAGCGAAAACATGTACTTGTACAAGCGAGTAAAGTTTTAGTGGAAATTGTTTATAAAATATATAAAAGGTAAAAAGGTGTTTCTATATGTGGAAACACCTTTTTTGTAGTTAAAATTGAATGCTGAAGTTTTGGAATGAGTGAATGCCGGTTCCATGTTGAACGAGGTTGTTATCACTTAAATATTGAATAGCGTATTTTACTTCTTTCAATATAGTAGGAGAAAGACCAAGTGTATGATGTGAACCGTAAATTTGTTTAATAGGAGAGAAGTTTGTAATTTTGTTTAGAGACTGAACTAAGTCTACAGGGTTTGTCGACGGATAAAATGCAAAAATCATGCCTTCATAAAGTAAATCTCCTGTAAATAAAAACGCAGTTTCATAATCGTATATGCAAATATGCCCTGGTGAGTGACCTGGAGTATGTATAATTTGAGCTTTCCTATTTCCGATATCAATAATATCTCCATCTTTTAGTAATTTTGTTGGTGTTCCTTGAAATGGTTTGAATGTTTCAGGTTGAAATGTTTTAGGGGTAGGTAAAGTAATATCACGAGCGATGTCTTTCCGGATTTGAGAGATAGGAAGCCCTTTTATACCGTTAATGAGCCAATCTTCTTCTAAAGCATGTACATAGAGTTTTTCATATTGTGCGTGACTACCGATATGATCCCAATGAACGTGTGTTGTGACAACGATAATTGGTAAGTTTGTCAGTTATACGCTTTATATTATCGATACCTAGTCCAGTATCAATAAGAAGTGCGGTAGTATCGCCTATAAGTAGAAAGGAATGTACTTTCTCCCAATGCCCATATTCACTAATCGCATATGTATTTCGAGCGATTTGTTTAACAGTAAACCAAGGGTCGTGCAGAATAGTCATGTTTTGTTTCACATCCTATAGTAATTCATTTATTAAATACATTCGCTTTTCGTTGTTTTAAGTTCTTTTTTAATTTATTTAATAGATTTTTTTGTGAAAGTTTATAAAATGGGTAAACGGAATGTTGAAATGTTTGTTTGTGTTATGCTAAGATGGTGAAGTGGTAATAAACGTTATTGTAATTTGTTTGTTTTTAAGTAAACCTTTTAAAGGAGTGTTTAGTATGAGTGATATTTCAGAGAAGTTTTGGGATGCGTCGATAGAGGAATTGAAGAAAGGGTATGTATTTGACAAGGAAGCAGAGGAGTACGTTTGTTTAGCTTGTGGAGAAACGTTTATTAAAGGGGTTATTTATCAAGAAAATCAAGTTTTGTATGAAGCAGAGAAGTTTGTACAGTTGCATATTCAAAATGAGCATACATCTATGTTTGAATATTTATTAAATCTTGATAAAAAGTTTACAGGCTTAACTGATTTGCAAAAGAAAATGGTTCAGTTTTTCCATATGGGACTTAACGATAAAGAGATTGTAAAAGAAATGGATGGCGGGAGCACATCGACGATTCGCAATCATCGATTTACATTGCGCGAGAAAATGAAGCAAGCGAAAGTATTTTTAGCGTTAATGGAATTGTCAGAAGAAAAATCAAAAGTTCAAACTAAATTTGTACCGATTCATAGAACAGCTACGATGGTGGATGATCGATACAATATTACAGAGGAAGAAAATGCTGAAGTTTTAACAGCGCATTTTACAGAAGGTTTGGATGGACCGCTTTCTAAATTTCCGAAAAAGCAAAAGCGTAAATTAATTATATTACGTCATTTAGTGAAGAAATTCGATAGTAATAAAAAGTATACTGAAAAAGAAGTAAATACAGTTTTAGAAAATATATATCCGGATTTTGTAACTTTGAGAAGATATTTAATCGAATATGGTTTTTTAGATAGAACAGCTGATGGAAGCCAATATTGGGTGAAGTTATAATAATACGGAAAAGAAAATGAATGGAAGCACATCGTTATAACAACTATACAAAGAGATAGAAGTTGAAAAACAGATTTTTAGTAAAAGGAGAAATGAAATTTGAAACCACCTACAGATAACAATAAAGAAGGTGTAGAGTCACAGAAGTCAGAAACAGAACATAAGCCGATATGGAAATCGATGTCCATGTTTTTAGTGCCGTTACTTTTAAGTAATGTATTACAATCAGTTGGACAGTTATTTGGAATGGTAGTAGTAGGAAGATGGCTTGGCGTAAATGATCTAGCAGCTATATCGGCATTTTTCCCGTTATTTTTCCTACTCGTTTCATTTGTAATTGGAATTGGTTCTGGTAGTTCAATTTTAATTGGTCAGGCATTTGGTGCTAAAAATGAGGAGCGCTTAAAAGCTATCGTTGGTACGACGCTTACGTTTACTTTTATTATCGGAGTCGTGTTGGCGATACTAGGTAGTATTTTTGCGATGGATATTATGCGCCTTATGGGAACGCCAGAAAACATTATTGAAATAAGTGTGCATTATGCAAGAATTTTATTTATATCTATGCCAGTATTATTTTTATATTTTGCATACACAACATTTATGAGAGGTACAGGAGATTCTAAAACGCCATTTTACTTTTTAATCGTAAGTACAGCGCTAAATATGATCTTATTACCAATTCTTATTTTTGGCTGGTTAGGAGCTCCGAAATTAGATGTTTACGGAGCAGCCTATGCTTCAGTTATATCTACAGTTATTACGTTTATTGTCATGCTAGTGTATTTAAAGAAGAAAAATCATCCACTGCAATTAGACGTTACAGTAAGAAAATATCTTCGTATGGACTGGGAGTTATTAAAGTTATTATTACGACTTGGTATTCCAGCGAGTATTAATATGATATTAGTTTCATTATCAGAAATTGCGGTAATCGCATTTGTGAATCGCTATGGATCAGATGCAACAGCGGCGTATGGCGTTGTGAACCAAGTTGCAAGTTATGTACAAATGCCAGCGGTTAGCCTCGGTATTACAGTATCAATTTTTGCAGCGCAATCAATTGGTGCGAACCAATTTGATCGATTGCAGAAAGTTGTTAAGGCCGGAATTATTATGAATTATATCATTGGTGGTGTATTAATATCTCTTATTTACTTGTTCTCAAGAGATATTTTAGCACTATTTTTAACAAGTCAAAATACAATTGACATTGCTCATAGTCTAATCATGATTACATTATGGAGCTACTTAATTTTCGGTCATGCACAAATTATTAGTGCGACAATGCGAGCAAGTGGTACTGTACTATGGCCAACTGTAATCAGTGTTGTATCAATTTGGCTTGTTGAAGTACCTGTGGCGTATTATCTTTCTTACCATACGAGCCTTGGAATAGAAGGGATATGGATTGGGTATCCAGCTGCATTCATCGTTAGCTTAATATTACAGTATGCATATTATAAGCTTTCATGGCAGAAGAAACGAATTACACGATTAGTGAGTTAAAAGATGAAAATGTCCCTAAGTCATTATACTTAGGGACATTTTTTTATGAATGCTTATAAATAACTTTTTAAAGTTATGTCAAAATGTTGTCTAATGAGTTCTCCATTATTCATATAAAACTCCCAAGCTGTATCTGGCTCACCGATAATTTCAAATGAACCTTCTGTAATATATAAAGCGCAATTATCTTCTAATGCAATACCTTCTATATTACCTTGGTGAGTTTGTAAAAACGTATGGAAGGCATTCATTCTATTTAATTGATTGTAATGGGGGCAAAATCTTTTATTAACAATACCCCAGCCACTACTTTCTATATAACCGGAACCTTCATAATCTGAACGAATGCTAGATGTGAACCAGCACATAGCACCGGCACTATATCCTGCAATAAGTGTTCCACGTTTTAAAGCAAATAGTAACTTTTCATCTAGTTTATGTTCTTTCCATTGTTCAAGCATGTGAACGTAATTTCCACCGCCAAGGTAAATTAAATCGGCAGAATGAATCATCTCATCTATTTCATATTTAGTAGGTGTTTCGGTTGAAATGCGTAAAATTTGAACCTCACAATGTAATTGCTTTTCAAATGTTTCTAAAAATAACTTTATATATCCTTCATCATCACGACTAGCTGTAGGAATGAATAATACTTTTGGGTATTGTTTATTCGTTAATTCTATAAGTCGTTCATTAATATGCAAGTGATTTGGATCTTGTAAATCACCGCCACCAATGACAGCTAATTTCATAGTAAAGCACCACCTAATAATATTTGTTATGTAAAAATTCGATAGTGGGGAGTTACATTCCTTCTGTGATTTAATGAATAAGGGGAAATAAAGTGAACAATATATTGAAATAGCATAAGGAGTCGATAGCTGTGGATAGTTTATCCCGCTATTTGCGGGCAGTAAACTCCCGCCTCAAAATTCAACTGGAGCAAAGCAGTTAGGTGGGAGCCCTGCTGCCCGTAAACGCCCGATTGGTGTGGGCTAATAATCAATGGGGGATGAACACCCCCCATTGATTAAAGTTTCACTTTATTGATATATAATACTGGAAAATATTGTTTCAAAATATGGGAACAATATGTTTAAATGAATATAACGACGTACTAATGAATGTTGAAGGAGTATTTATATTTAAAAAGTACAGGGAATACCAAAAGTTTTACAAAAGTGTTTTTTACTTTTTATAGGAACTTATTTTATAATATAGTTAAATTATATTAATATATTTATTAGCGTAGACTAAAAAGAGGGAGCGTGAAAGAGTGGATTTTCGATTTGAGTTCGCAGCGAAGGTGAAAGAATATTTAGATGATGAAAAAGATGAAAAAATAATAAAAGATGGACACAGAGATATAATTTATAAATATTTATATCCGTTAGAGAGTGAAATTGGAATTTTTAAAAACCCTAACTTTACTTTTTTTGCATCAGGAAGACGTTCACATATAGTATTAGAAAATATTGAATTTAAAACAGAAGTAAACGTAGAAAGTAATATAATTGAAATTACAAAAATAGTGGATAATGTGGTGATTCCATTAGATACTATCGTAGCTAAAGATCGGGAATTATTTGCACTTGGGCGTAATGAGAAATTTAGTGTGCAAATATTAGAATATTATCTCTATGATACATTTGGAGAGAAGTTAGGTTTACAATGAATCGAACGTGGTACAGATAACTAATTAGTGGAGATTAGGATTCATTTAAGTATCAGTTAATATCATTTATGTTTGACCTTCTATATATTTTATACTACAATCTGTAGTGTGAAAGGGGCCATACGATGTTTACTCAAAACTACAAGTTAAATGAGCAAGGGTTAAATCACTTTTTCGGACCGCTTGAAGCGAAAATAATGGAAATTGTTTGGGCTACTGAGGGTATTACCATTAAAGATGTGCAACAGAGATTAAGTGAAGAATCCCCGGTGAATTTTAATACTGTAATGACAGTTATGAACAGATTAGTAGAGAAAGCACATTTAGAAAAGCATATTGTGAAAAGAAGTGGTATGTATCGTACTACACAAACGAAGGAAGAATTTTTATCTAATCAAACGAAGAAAATGACACAGGAATTAATGGGTGAATTTGGAGATCTTGTTGTGAACCATATGATAGATGAGTTAGAACAAGCTGATCCATCTTTAATAAAAAAATTAGAAGAGAAATTAAGTCGGCTAAAAAAAGAGGACCGATAAAATGAAGTGGCAAATGCGTAAAATCGTTTTGTTAGCAGTGACTATTAGTGTGCTTTTTTTAAGCATGTTAGTATACTACGTTACATACCCATTTCTTTTTCAAAATAAAGCATTTTTCCTTTCTCAATTTTGTTTATTTGAATTACAAAAACATATGAGGGAACTATCAATACTTCGTATAATGATAGCCGGATTACTGTTATTTACTGTAATCATTATGAGTAAAAGAATTTGGAAGCAATTTTTTTATAGTAAAAGATTGAAAAGAAATCTCGTGTCTATTACTAGAAAAGGAAAGCAAGTGTACGTATTATCAACGTTACAGATTACGGCATTTACAATTGGATTATTTCGACCGAAAATTGTCATTTCAGAAGGAATGTTTCAGGCATTTTCTGAGGAAGAAATTGATGCGATTGTATTACATGAGGAATATCATCAAAAAAATCGAGATCCATTAAAGTTATTTTTCTTTACATTGTTAGCTGAGGGAATGATGTATATTCCTATATTAAAAGAGATGTTGCAGCGTTATCATGTATATCAAGAGCTATCAGCAGATAAATATGCGATGCAAAAAATGAAATCTTCATTTGAGCTAGGTAGTGCATTATTAAAGTTAATTAAAATAAAGACGATGGAAAATCAATGTATTACAGCGTCGTTTGCGAAAACCGCAATTAATTTACGAATTGAGCAAGTGTTGAATGAGAAAGTTGTTAAGCTGAATATGCCATTACATACAAATTCAGTATATGTAACGTTAGGGCTATTTTGTATGTCGATTGTACTTATTGTCGGAGAGTGCATATAGCCTCTTTTTTTAATAATTAACACTACGCATTGTAGTGTGTTTAGGAGGGATAAAATGAATGCGGCGGATTTAACAATTTGGCTAGTAGTAGGGGCTGGGATACTTTCATTTATATCACCATGTTCTTTACCGCTATATCCATCTTATTTGTCGTATATTACAGGTGTGTCTATTCAAGATTTAAAAGAAAATCGTGGGATTATGCAAAAGTCAGCGATTATACATACAGTATTTTTTATGATCGGTTTCTCGGTTATATTTTATGCGTTAGGTTTATCGGTGAGTTGGATTGGGATTACTTTTTCATCTAATCAAAGATTGATTCAGCAAATTGGTGGGGTTTTTATTGTTTTGATGGGGTTATTTATGACTGGATTGTTTCAGCCTAAGTGGCTTATGGCAGAGAAAAAAGTGCAGTATAGAAGTAAATCGACAGGATATATTCGCTCAATTTTGGTCGGCATGACATATGCAGCAGGATGGACACCGTGTGTTGGTCCGATATTTTCTGCAGTGCTTATGCTCGGGGCGACCAATCCTGAAAGTGCGCTTCTTTATATTACGGCATATACTCTTGGCTTTGCAGTTCCGTTTTTCATGATGGCATTTTTTATTGGAAAGGTAAAATGGATTGTTACTTATGCCAATGTCATGATGAAAATCGGCGGTGGAATGATGATTTTAACAGGGGTTTTATTATATACAAATCAAATGACGAAAATTACAGCGTTCTTTATTCGTCTATTCGGCGGATTTACGGGATTTTAGAAATGAGGAGGAAGAAAAGTGAAGAAACTAATTGCTATTATACTAGCTGGGGCACTAATTTGGGCAGGAGTTAACTTTTATAATACTAAGAAAGAAGAAAAAGAAAGAAAAGCGAAACAAGCGGAGTTACAAGAGAAGGAAGTATTACCACAAGTGGGATTTAAAGCGCCGAACATAACATTAAAAGGATTAGATGGGAAGCTTTATTCGTTAAATGATGCAAAGGGAAAACCATATGTTATTAATTTTTGGGCATCATGGTGTGGTCCATGTGAAATGGAGGCTCCTGATCTAGTTCGTTTGTATGATAAATATAAGGAGGATGTTGAAATCTTTGCGGTAAATGCAACAATCGGGGATCCAGTACAAGAAGCGAGCGCATTTGCAGATCGTCACGGATTTAAATTTCCTGTTCTATTAGATATGGACGGAGTAGCTGGAATAGATTATAAAGTATTTTCTTTACCAACGACATTTTTTGTTAATAAAGATGGAATTATTGTAGATCATGCACGAGGTGTATTACCTCCAGATCAATTAGAAGAGAAGTTTAAGAAAATAATTGAGAATTAAGAGGGGATTTCATAGTGATGGAGTGGATGGTGAGGTTACAACCTGTTTCTCTTATAATAGGAAGTTTATTTGGATTTACTCTAATGAAACTAAGGATGAAAAAGCAAAATATTCAATATGAAAAAATGATGGATGCAGTAACGAATGGCTTTCTTATCATTGTATTAGTATGGAAATTCGCACCGGCAATTTTAAATCCGGTATGGGCCATTGGGGCGCCAATGCCAGCATTATTAGCTGTAGGAAGTATTCAGCATATTATAGTAGGGTGCGTAATTGCGAGTATATATATTGTTTGGAAAAGTAAAAAAGAGCAATTTTCTCTTCGGATTTTACTTGATACATTACCTTTTGGATTTTGCGTGAGTATAATCTTTTATTTTATATTCCATCAAGAAGTAGGTGCACAAACGACACTGCCGTGGGGGATGAAAATATATGAATCAAAATTTTTGTATCATCCTATTTTCATGTATGAGATTATACTCGCACTCGGTATAATTGGCTCGTTATGGATTAAAAATGAAAGATTAGGAAATGGAAAGAATATAAGCTTTTTTCTAATTTGCGAGGGAATTGCTCATATCATTATTTCACTTATTAGTGAACAAAATTCAGTTCTATTTGGTCTTTCAATACAGCAAATACTCAGTTTTTTTGTTATTAGTTTAGGGATTTTGTTAGTACCAAAAAAATAAAAGTAGCCATGCACGGAGAGCATGGCTATTTTTGTATCATCATATGAATTAAAAAATCGGCGGAGTAACAGAAAATAAAACAATCGCATTTTTCTCGAATTGATTTACCCATTTATGTTTTAAATAAGCTGGTATTTTTACGCTATCACCAGTTTCTAATGTGTATTCTTCTTCATTTAAGTGCAATGTGATTTTTCCGTCTAATACAAATGCTAATTCTTCACCTTTATGCTCTAGAACATTTTCTGATGAAGCAGTATTTGGTGGGATAGTCATAATTGCTGTTGCTAAATTTCCTGTGAAATCAGGTGATAACAATTCATATGATAAATTATCGATAATCATTTTTTTTCTTTTATGAGAACGTACAATTAAATCGTCTGTATTATTTTCTTCAAGTAAAAAACTAAATGTTGGAACATCAAGAGCTTTTGCAAGTACCTTTAATGTTTGAATAGAAGGGTTAGCAGAACCACGTTCAATTTGACTAAGCATTGATGGTGTGATTTCGGCCATCTTTGCTAATTCTTTACTAGTTAATCCTTTTTCTTTTCTTTGTTTTTCAATCTTTTTACCAATATCTATATTTTCCATAATAAATGCTCCTTAATAATTATTAAATTATATTTAAATAAATTAAATTGAAATTAACTAAAATGAATTATTTATGTTAAACTATATTAAAATTAATTTAATTATAATTTATTATATGGCTAGCTACAAGGATATGAGGAGGAAGAGGAATGAAGGAGATAGAGGCATTAAAAGAGCAATATCCACTAGTAAATAACTTAATCGCAACAGAAGAAGTATTTTGGATAAACCCGAATATGGAAAAGTATGAAACAGCAATAAAAAATTCGCCACTTAATGAAGAACATGTAAAAGACGCGGAAGAGAGATTAAAGCGTTTTGCACCATATATTGCGAAAGTATTTCCTGAAACGAAAGAAACAGGCGGTATTATAGAATCACCTTTAGTGAAAATCTCTTCTATGAAACAATCTTTAGAGAAAAGTTATGGGCAACCTATTTTAGGGGAATTACTATTAAAATGTGATAGTGGGCTTCCGATATCAGGATCAATAAAAGCTAGAGGCGGAATATACGAAGTGCTGAAACATGCAGAGCGACTGGCACTTCAGCATGGAATGTTAACAGAGAAAGATGATTATTCAATTTTAGATAATGATAGATTTAGAGGTTTTTTTGCGAAGTATTCAATTGCAGTAGGTTCTACTGGCAATTTAGGGCTTAGCATCGGTATTATGAGTGCGAAATTAGGTTTTAATGTGACTGTTCATATGTCGGCAGACGCAAAAGAATGGAAAAAAGATTTATTAAGAAGTAAAGGTGTAAACGTTATTGAATATGAAGCTGATTATAGTAAAGCAGTAGAAGAAGGAAGACTGCAAGCAGATGCAGATCCTAGCTGTTATTTTGTTGATGATGAAAACTCACATGATTTATTTTTAGGATACGCAGTAGCGGCGTCACGTTTACAAAAACAATTAGAAGAGTTAGAGATTGTAGTAGATGAAGAACACCCTTTATTCGTTTATCTTCCGTGCGGGGTAGGTGGTGGACCCGGCGGAGTAGCATTCGGCTTAAAGTTATTGTACAAAGACAATGTGCATTGTTTCTTTGCTGAGCCTACGCACTCTCCATGTATGTTACTCGGTTTAATGACAGGGCTTCACGATAAAATTTCCGTTCAAGATATCGGAATTGATAATGTAACCGATGCGGATGGACTTGCGGTAGGAAGACCATCTGGATTTGTCGGTAAAACGATGGAACCATTTTTGAGTGGAAATTACACAGTAAGTGATGAAGAGTTATATAGATTATTAAAAGAACTGGCTGATACTGAAAATATTTATTTAGAGCCTTCTGCATTAGCGGGTATGATAGGGCCGTTGAATGTATGTAAAGCTGAAAATGAGTATTTACAAAAACAACATTTAACAGAGAAGGTGAAGAAAGGTACTCATATTGTGTGGGGAACTGGTGGGAGTATGGTTCCGGAAGACGTGATGAGTGGTTATTATAAAAAAGGTTCGGAATTAACGAAAGCAGAGTAAGGAAGAATGAGGCGATTTAAAGCCTCATTTTTTCATGTACATAAAAATCTTTGTTATTTTCACATTAGTTCTTTATAGTATAGTTATAAAGGATTATTCATATCGATTAAATATAACAAAACAGCTTTATTTTACATAATAAGAGGATGTGTATACGATGTCATTACAGACTAAATATATAGCGGGTATTTCGCTTGGGGTTATGGGCGTAGGTTTTGCGGCTTCAATCCCTTTTCAAGGAACGGTAGCTGGGGAGATTATACAAGGGGGATTTGAAGCTGGGTTAGTTGGTGGACTTGCGGATTGGTTTGCGGTTACAGCTTTATTCCGTCATCCGTTGGGAATTCCAATTCCACATACAGCATTATTACCAAAAAATCGTAAGCGGGTAACAAAGGGACTCGTTTCTACGTTAGAAAATGAATGGCTGACGAAAGAAAGTATTACAAGTAAAGTAAAAGAAATGCAGCTAGCACAAATGGTACTGCAAATTGCTGAGAAAGAGTTACAGTCTGACGCTGTGAAAAAAGGAATTGTAACAATTGCTGAGAAAGCGATTCTTCAAATAGATACGGAAAAATTAGCAGTTATTATTGAAAAAGAATTAAAAACGTATTTGCATACAATTAATACAAGTAACATATTACAAGTTCTCGTGGATCAATTAGTAGTGCAAGAATATGATGAAAAAACACTTGATTACATATTAGTAAAAGTGAAAGATTGGACAGCTCAAGATGAAGCACGTTATCAGCTCGGAAGCTTAGGCATGAAGGCGATGGAAAACATAAAAGTAGATGGATTCCTACAGTTTACTTTGAAATCGTTTATGAATATTGTTGATGAGGATAAAATCGGCGGCATTTTGCAGAAGTTTATCATTAGCAATATTAACAGCTTACAAGATGCAGATAATAGCACAAGGCAACTTATATTAGCGAAAATTCGTCAAGAGATTATAAATGTAAAAGAAAATGAATCTTTATTACAGGAATTAGAGAAGTGGAAAGAAAAATGGATTGCAAATTGGGATGCTACTGACAAAATAAAAGAGATGCTAGAGCAAGTACAGAGTAGGGCAGTTACTTTTGTGAAGAATGAAGAATTTGCTGATAAATATGTTGTTCCATTCTTACAAACACAAATGAATAAAATAAAAGAAGACGAATTGACTGTTCAAAAAATAGAAGATTGGTTACAAAAACAAGTTGTTACTATTGTTGAAAAGAATCATTCGAAAATTGGAAAGCTTGTGCAAGAAAACCTTGATAAGTTAGATGATAAAACATTAATCGAAATGATTGAAAATAATGTCGGTAAAGATTTGCAGTGGATTCGTGTGAACGGGGCTGTTTGTGGTTTTATGATTGGATTAATTTTAGAAGGAATAAAAGCGATTATATGAGAAAAACCTTCCACAATTGTGGAAGGTTTCTTATTTTTCGATAACGCTCATATTTAAATTATAAGCTTTCTCAATATTTAATTTGTACGTTCCATTTCCTGTTTTTATCGAGTTTTTATACCAATGTTCTTGCCCATTTAATTCTGGATTTTCTTCTGAAGAATTATTTTCTTTTTTCGCTAAATCTTCTACTTGTTCCCAAGGTGTGTTTCCGTGAGTTTCTTTTTGATTTGTTACGGCTGTTAAAGAAACATCACTTTCTTTAGTTAAATGAACAGATACGTTTGAACTGTTTTGTACAAACCAATTATTTTGTAATTGACCTGGATAAAGAGATAGTTCGTTATTCGAAGCGCGGATCTCTACATTTTTATTTTGCGGAAGAACGAGTGTTTGTTTCACCTGTGGTGCGAAGTTAAAAAACGTATGCTGAACCGGTAATGGTTTTAACGTTATATACATCGTTTCTCCAGCCGTTTGAACTGAAAGGAAATCATCTCTTTTTAAATTAGGTTTTTCATTTGTTTTTGTCGTCATTTCATATGTTCCAAAAAGATGAATTTGATTTGTATTATCACCCTCTATCGTTAGAGGGTGATGCCCCGCATCCACTACGATTTTTTTGATAGATTCAGGTATATCAAGTTGTCCGTCTGGAATATTACTCGTTTGTCTAGTTGTGTTAATAGAATGACGAACTTCTTCTAGCAATCCAGTTGATAATAAGCAGTAAAAAGCAATTCCAACACTTCCTAAAACTCCGATAAAGAAAATACTAAAAATATCATATTTAATAAATGAATGTTCCTTCTTAGAAAATAGAAGGTATAGTAAAATTTCAGCGCCAAGTATGATAAGTAAAACAGGCCACCAGGCTGTTAATGTATCTAATGCTTGAACTCCTTTTACGACTGAAAATAGTAAAAAGCAACCTAATGTAATAATGGAGAGCCCCATTGAGAATGTTCCAACGCGCCATGTTCTCATTCGTTTGTACCACCTTTGTTTTCTTTATTTCCAAGTAACAATTTAAAGCCGCCACCAATTAAAAGGAGAGCAACGATAGATGTTTGGAAATAGCGATAATATAGTTCGCTAAGATGAATATTAAATATAGTTGCAAAATAGTCATTCAAAATAGGAAGGACTGTTTGATCTAATAAATAATAACCACCGAGTGTAATTAACCCAATACCGATCCATCTTTGATGATTGATAAAATAGTCAATGATAGGTTCGTCATTTACACGTTCTTTTCCGTATTTTGCAGTTTGCTGTAACGCATCAAAAAAGCTATAGAACCAAATGATTGGTACTAAAAATAAAAACGCAGAAAGTCTTAATAAGTCGAGCAAATAAATAGATAGTAAAAAGGCTGCCATAAGCTGAAGGCCACGGCGCTGTAAGCCTAAATACATATGTCCTGCTCCAGGAAACATTGCTAAAATGGAAGCGAATGTTTTATTTTTCTTTCCTTGTTCTCGGTGCTCTTCAAATTCTTCAAAAATAGTACGATCCACTAATTGCTCGCCGCGTTCTTTTTTCTGTAGTTGTTGAACAACATCGAAGAAATTATAAATCCATAAAACAGGTAATGTAATAAGAAAGATAAGGAAACTTCCTTGAGATGTTAAGAGTGCAACGAATATAATCATACTTCCGATTCCTGTGCAAGCGACTAAAAATGTAAGTCCGCGTTGCATAAGTCCTAATTGAAAATGACCAAGCCCAGGAATGATTGATAGAAGAATGATATAAAATCGTTCGCTTTCTTTAGAGGACTCTATAAATTCTCCGGCTGCTTGTTTTTTCGATTGATTAATAATAGTGATAACTAAGTCTAATAAATTGATCGCCCATAACACGACTAGTAAAAATAGAGAAAGAAAAGCAATATCACGCGCTCCTAATGCTATTGTACAAAATGCTGCAAGGATAAATAGAAATAAAGCCCCGCCGCTATATAAAATAAATCGTCCAAATTTCTTTAAATATAAATGTCCAAGCCCAGGAATTAGCCCTAACACAAGTGCTAAAAAGGGATTTTTATTCATGCTTTGAACCTCCGTCCTTTTTTGATGTGTCTACCGATTTGTTTACAATTTGTTGTGAGATAGAAGACTCGTTATGTTTTGAAGATTTCTCGAAATTTGATGTCGCTGTGAAAATATACTGGAATAAACCACTTACCATAAAAATAATTGTAGCCGCAGTCGCAATTATGTAGTGAATAATTGTGCGCTTTAGTGAGTTTGTTTTTATATTTTCATTAGATTGTAGTGTTTCAAAATTAATTTGCGTCATAACTTCGTTCGTAAATGAATCATCATTTATCATTGGAAGGTTTTCATGTTGTTCATCAATACTTTCCATATAAAGTGCTAAACAATGATCACATTCATAAAGATGTTCTTCCATAGATTCACGTTCATTGTTTGATATAACATCTAATGTATAATTGCGCCAATCTTCTTTTGAATAATGCATCATAGAAACTCTTCCTCCTTCCAATGTTTTTTAATCCATTTTCTTGCCCGATACAGTTTCATTTCGACTGTTTTCACTTCAATATTTTCTTGCAAAGCAATTTCTTGATAACTTTTTTCTTCTAAGTAATGTGCGAGAACGACGTCACGGTAATTGTCGGGAAGTTCTCGCAGTTTTTGAGCAATGAGTAATTTTTGCTCTTTCGTCAATAATAATGCCTCGATATTATGAGAGGATTTTATATTTTCCGCAGTTTCTTTACATAAGGAGAGTTCTTCGTTTTCTCTAGCTTTTTTTCTCTTATAATCAATAGCGTGATTGGTGGCAATACGTGCCATCCACGTTTTTAATCCGCGAAATTGATAATTTGGGAGAGAGGCGTGAATTTTTACGAATACTTCTTGTGTAACATCTTTAGCATCTTCTTCATGTCTTAAAATGGAAAAGATAACTTGAAAAATATAATGACGATATGTTTGTACAAGGATACGAAAAGCATGTTCGCTTCCTTGCTGTGCTTTTGCAACTAATTGTTTTTCCTCAATCGGTCTCTCCCTCCTTTTTGACGCATTCTATTATATAGACGTAAGAAATGATAAGTCACCCTACACATGTTATAAAAAAAGAATAATATATTTTTAGCAGGAGGGCTATATGAAAAAGGTGTGAAAAAATGGTAAAGAGAAGTATATAATGAGCAAAGAGGAACTGCTACATGGAGAAAGGATGTGAATGTTAGTAGGATAAGGTCCATACTAACAAACATGAAAATTAAAATATTAATAGCGGACGATAATTCTTTTATTAGAGAAGGTATGAAAATTATTTTAAATACATATGAAGAGTTTGAAGTATTAGATACTGTAAATGATGGAAAAGAAGCTGTAGCGTATTGTAAAAAGTATGAAGTTGATATTGCGCTTTTAGATGTTCGTATGCCAAACATGAACGGGGTAGAGGCGACGAAGTTAATTTGTGAAGAGACAAAAACGAAGCCTCTCATTTTAACGACATTTGATGATGATGAATATATTTTGGACGCAGTAAAAAACGGAGCGAAAGGTTATTTATTAAAAAATAATGATCCGGAGCGTATTCGTGATGCGATAAAAGGAGTTTATAACGGTCAAACTGTTATGCAAGATGTAGTGCTTGATAAAATTAAGTCTAATTTAATGGAAAGTAAAGAGGAAGAATCTAAAATTGATAAGAGCCTTTTCACAGAAAGAGAGCTTAGTATTATCGCATTAATTGCGAAAGGTTTCTCAAATAAAGAAATTTCGAAGCAACTTTTCATATCTGAAGGAACGATTGCAAATTATATTACATCAGTTTTAGGGAAAACCGGACTAGAACATCGCACGCAAATTGCGATTTATTACTTAACAGGGAAAGTAGATTAATGTTATGGAATTTTGGTTAACTGTAAGTAAACTTATTGTCTTTTTATATATAGTGTTTAGCTACATTCATTTAAATGTTACGAACTTACCGTGGATTATACTTACTTTGCTTTTATATCTTTCTGTCAATGTGTTGATCTCTATATTTAAAAAAGATACGTACAAAAACATATTAACTTGTGTGTCAATTGGCGTAGTTATGTTATTTACATGGAAGGTTCATCCGTTTTTTATTTTGTTTTTACCTTTGAACTTATATGAAATTGCAAATTATTACATAAAAAAGAAATGGTTAATCTTTTTCATTATGATTCTTCCTATTATTTTTATAGGTGAAGGTATTCAAATGACGTATGGACTTATTAGTGCATTTTGTTTTTTTTCCTTAACGATAGCTCACCGCTATATAGCACGATTATTAAAACTAGAAATGCAAAATGATAAAATGAGAAAAGACATACAAAGACTTACGAAAAGCTTAAATGAAAATAAAGATTACATAAGGCAATCTGAATACACATTTAAATTAGAGGAAAGAAATCGACTATCTCAAGAAATTCATGATAAAATCGGTCACTCAATGACAGGTGCACTAATTCAAATGGAAGCAGCAAAGAGATTAATGGAAATAGATAAAGAAAAATCTGCGGAATTATTACAAAATGCCATTCATATTTCAAAAGATGGAATTGAAAGCATTCGGATTACATTAAAAAATATGAAGCCACCAACAGAGCAAATTGGTATTCATCGTATGAAATTATTCATAGAGGAATTTGCTGGTAAGCATGATATAAATATTCCATTCGTATATAAAGGGAACTTAGATATGATTTCACCAATTCAGTGGAAGATTATTGGTGAAAATGTTATGGAGGCACTAACAAACGCGATGAAATATGCTGATGCGACAGTCATTTCAATAGATATTCATGTACTGAACAAGATGGTGAAAGTACAAGTGAAGGATAATGGTAAAGGTGCAGCTCTTGTTAAGAAGGGCCTCGGTATTATGGGGATGGAGGAGCGAACAGCATCAGTAAACGGAAAAATTATTGTAGATGGAACAAGTGGTTTTTCAGTAACAATGTTATTGCCGATATAAGAGGATGAGACGAGGATGAATCATCTCATATGAAAAAAGTGAATAATCTCATGTGAAAAGAGTGAACTTCTGCACTGAGCAGGTTCATTCTTTTTGTTTATAATAAAGTGAAACTTCAATCAGTGGGGGGTGTTTTTCCCCGCTGATTGTTAGTTGAACCAATCGGGCATTTTTACGGGCAGTTGATCTCCCACCTAACTTCATTGCACCAGCTGAATTTTGAGGTGGGAGTCTTACTGACCGTTGATGCGGGATAAAAGCAGAGAAACCGAAATAGGGGTGAAATGATGAACACATTGGAAATTAAAAATTTAACGAAAAAATTTGGTGATTTCATCGCGGTAGATAATATGTCTTTATCTATTAAAGAAGGAGAAATATTTGGCTTTTTAGGTTCGAATGGTGCTGGTAAGAGTACAACGATTAATATGATTGCTGGTTTGTTAAGAAGTAATGAAGGTGAAATTAGCATACTAGGAAAAAATATAAAGAAACATAATCGATTTGCGAAAATGAATATTGGTATCGTTCCGCAAGATATTGCGATTTATGAAGAGTTAACTGCCTATGAAAATGTGAAATTCTTTGCTGGATTGTATGGATTACGAGGAGCCGAGCTAAAAGCGAGAGTAGAGGAAGCACTTCAATTTGTAGGCCTTAGTGATAAACATAAAAGTTATCCGAAAAACTTTTCTGGCGGGATGAAACGAAGACTGAATATCGCTTGTGCAATCGCTCATAGACCGAAGTTAATTATTATGGATGAACCGACAGTTGGAATTGATCCGCAGTCAAGAAACTACATTCTCCAGTCTGTCCGAAAATTAAATGAAATGGGAAGTACGATTATTTATACGAGTCACTACATGGAAGAAGTAGAAGAGATTTGTACGAAAATAGCAATTGTCGATCACGGTAAAGTAATTGCAGAAGGAACGAAAGAACAGTTAAAAGCGATTATTACCGATACGAAAGACATTTGGATTGAAGTGAAGTCAGTAGAAAATCTAGACGTTGAAAAATTAAAAGAGATAAACGGTGTGAAAGCTGTTCAAATTGAAGAGAACGTAATCAAAGTAAATTCTGATGCAGGATTAAATAATTTAAATAAAATTATTCAACACTTTATTAATCATGACATTGAAATTCGTTCGTTAGAGGAGCAGGCTCCGAACTTAGAAACTGTATTCCTTACGTTGACCGGAAGAAACTTACGAGATAAATAAAAGGTAAATGAAGAAAAAGTAAAGGGAGGTTCATCGATTGAACATCTTCAATATTGCAGTTATGCACATTAAAAGAGATTTCAGGGACGTAAGAACCTTAGTTTTTATGTTGGCATTTCCGATTGTGCTTATGCTTGTATTAGGAACAGCGTTAAGTAACGCATTTAATAGCGATAGTCAATCGTTTAAGGATATACAAGTGCTATATAAAGATGAAGCGAGTAGCACGTTTTCTCAATCATTTGAAGCATTTACAAAAGAAGTCGATAAATCAGGTATTCATTTTAAAAAGGCTTCCGAAGGTATAGATGGGAAAGAAGAAGTGAAGCAAAATAAATATGCTGCTTATGTAGAGTTAAATAAAGATGGTGCAAAATTTTACGGAAGTGACAAAAGTAGTATTGAGGGAAGTATTGTGGAAGGCATGCTTACAACGTTTGTTGATAAGTACAACGTAGTGGCCGAAGTTGCAAAAGTAGATCCGAGTAAGGTTAGCGCAGTTATTTCAAACGGAAATCATAATGATTATATTAAAGAAACATCTTTACAAGCTGCTAAAAAACCAGGTTCTATGGATTACTATGCGGTTGTAATGACGACGATGATTGCACTGTACGCTGCAATGGGGGCGAGTTTTTTAATTCGAGGAGAACGAATACGTAAAACAGGAGATCGTTTAATTGCAGCACCTATAAGTAAGGCTGAAATTTTCATTGGGAAAGTGCTCGGTAGTCTTGTAGCGAATGCACTTTGTCTATTACTCGTCGTTTTATTTAGTAAATTTGTTTTTCAAGCGAATTGGGGCGACCATCTTGGAATCATATTTATTATTTTACTAACAGAAGTCTTTCTAGCAATTAGCTTCGGTTTAGGAATCGGATTTATTACAAAAACAGGTGAGGCATCTAGAGCAATTATTATGGTTGTTGTGCAATTAGCGTCTATTTTTGGTGGTGCGTATTTCGTAGTGGAAGAAAATTCCGTTACGAATTTATCACCATTAACGTGGGCAAACACAGCTATTATGAAAATTATTTATGCAAATGATGTAGGAGCGGCACTGCCGGTAATATCTTTAAATCTTGGGATTTCAGCAATCTTCTTATTAATTGCGATTATTGCATTACGTAGACGGGAGGGGCTATAGTATGAAAGATATTTTATGGCTCATACAAAAAACGTTATCTGTGCTTCTGAAAAATAAAAAGGGGTTACTCATTATTATTAGCTTGCCGATAATAGGAACGCTCATTTCCTTTTCGATATATGGGAATGTAGGGCAAGGAACGTTAAATATTGGGGTTATAAATAAAGAAAATCAACCTATCGCAAATGATACAGTGAAATTTTTAGAAGGACTCAATCATGTAAATGTTAGTAAAATTAAGGAATCTGAAGTGGAGGATAAACTCACTTCAAAAAAACTTGATGGTGTTATTACATTACAGTCTGGTTTTTCTGAAAGTGTTCGAGAAGGGAAACCGAGTCATATTGAGATTTCATCGATTAAAGGCGATCAAGTAACAGGATTTATAAAATCGTATTTATATAACTATGTTGATAACATCGCTGCGATTAGTAAAGTGGCAGGGGCGGATCAAAGTACGTTTAATAGTATGTACGCTGGTTATCAAAAAAGTTCATTTAAAGTAAAAGCAGAGACACTTGAAGATACTTCGAAAAATAAGGATATGACAAATCAAACGATTGGTTATCTTATTATGTTTATGCTATTTTCAGCGATGAACTTATCAGGATTTATATTAAAAGAAAAAGAGAACAGAACGTATTTTAGGTTATTATCGACACCGATAGATGGAAAGAAATTTATATTATCTAATGTCGCGGTGAATATGATTATATTAACATTACAAATTGTAATTGCAGTATTATTTATGACGAATGTTTTTCATACGAATATAAATATGCCTTTCACAGTTATGATTGGTGTACTCATGATATTTGCTTTAATCGCAATTGGTTTATCATTAGTCATTGTGTCTTTTTCAAAAAGTTCAACTGCTTCAAATGCGATGCAAAATGTTGTTATTGTACCGACATGTTTATTAGCGGGATGTTATTTTCCATATGATATTATGCCGAAAACAGTACAAAAAATAGCTGATTTTTTACCGCAACGCTGGCTAATGGACACGATTTCGAAGTTGCAGCAAGGAATTCCGTTTTCAGAGTTGTATTTAAATATTCTAATCTTATTCGCCTTTGCGATAGCGTTCTTCTTAATTGCGATTTATAAGTTTGGAAGAAATAATGATGCAAGGAACTTCATTTAATGAAAAGGTGTGGCGCAATGCCACACCTTTTTTGTATTCGTAATTTAAAGTATCTTTTGTAATATAGGAATGCTTTTGTAGAGCACTTCGTTATGTGAAGCATGCACAACATATTTATTTCCCTCTAGAAGAAAAACGCTATGTAGAACAGCGTTACCATCACCATGTTTTGTAAGTATATCACCGACGACTTTTCCGTCTGTCCATTCTAATTTTGAATGTGAAGGGACGACTTGTAAATATTGAATCGTTTCTACTCCATCTCCTGCAATGAGTGTAGTTTCAATATTTCTTTTCTCTATAATAAATCTATTTGCATTTAATGTATCGAGGAAAGGATTTTTCGTTTTCATCTTGTTATAAGGAAGAAATGTAATAGAAGAGCCGGATCTTATAAATAAATAATTTCCGTAATCTTTACAAGGAATAACATCTTGTAATCCTGGAAAGTAACGGTGTATCGCTTCAACTTTATTCATTTTGTGTAAGGTGCTTACGTAGTGAATGTATTGTTCCATATAAAAATGAACGATATTTATTTTAGAAGATGTATGTACTGGGAGAGTACCTCCAGTCCAATAACTATAATTGGGGGGAGATCCAGCGTTTGGTGTACAGAGTATAATAAGTTGCTCCACATCATTTTCATATTCTTCACTTTGAACGTAAGAACGTGCAAGAAGTCCACCCATACTATGACAAACTAAATTTAGTTTGTCGCACCCTGTAAATTTTTTAACATAGGCAATTGTTTTTAATAAATATTTTTGAGTGGAAAAAGCAATACGCTGACGCCAGTCATAAAAACAGATAAACAAGTTTTTATTTCGTTCATAGCCGATACTTTCTAACATTATAATGAATGGTTCATAAATAAACGAAGAAAGCCCAAAGTTCCAATTACCGGTACCAGGAATAATAATATTACTCATTGAACCGAAAAGACCTGGGATAAAAATAATAGGAGTTTTTCTTATTTTCATATTCTGCTCTCCTTTAACTTTGTAACATCCAAAAAGTAGGAAATGCATTTTGAATGAAAATTTATTTTAATGAAACACTACGAAATAGTAAGTAATATGAGTGGAAGGAAATCAAAATGATTAAAAAAATATTGCGAGTCACTTCTATTATTATTGCTATTTTCGTTGTTATTTTAATTTGGATGCATATTGACGTTACGCTCGGAAGGAAAATGGAAGCCGGGAAAAATATGCCGACAGAGTATGCACCTCATTATAGTGACTTTCAATTATATGTAGAAGGGAAGTCGTTTTATAAACAGTTATTTACTGATATAAGTGAAGCAAAGCAATCTATTTACACTTATTTTTATATTTTATCGGATGATAAAAGTAGCCATACTTTTTTAAACTTATTAAAGGAGAAGGCGAAAGAAGGAGTAAACGTCTATTTATCAGTTGATCGCATTAATGATTTATCATTTGAAAGAAAGATGAAAAATGAATTGCGGGAAAGTGGTGTACATTTTACATATAGTAGAAAACCTGAATTGCCATTCGGATTTTATTCACTTCACCATCGTAATCATCGTCGTATTACGACGATTGATGGGGAGATTGGCTATACGGGTGGCTTTAATATGGGGGATGAGTACTTAGGGAAAGATAAGCGATTTGGATATTGGCGTGACTATCATGTGCGGCTTAGAGGAGAAGGAGCAAAAGATTTGGAAGAGCAATTCGCTTTAGATTGGAAACGAGATACGAAAGAACATATAAAAAGAAGTACGAATAAAGCGAGTAAAGGGAATACATTACATACGATGGTTAGCTACAATGGACATCATGTCGCTGAAAAATATATAAGGTTAATAAAACAAGCGAAACATTCAATTGTAATTACAACACCTTATTTTATAGCGAAAAATAAAGAATTAATGAATGCTTTAATTGGAGCGCAAAAACGTGGTGTTACAGTAAAAATACTATGGTCATATAAACCAGATATTCCTCTTATTAAAGAGGCAGCGTATCCTTATATTCGTCAAGCTGTTAATAACGGGATTACGGTATATGGTTATAAAAAAGGGATGTTTCATGGAAAGTTAATGCTGATTGATAATGAACTAACTGTTATCGGTACAACGAACATAACTGCACGTAGCTTCTATATTAATGATGAAATGAATTTGTATATTCATGGTGGATCTATCGTATCAGAAGTGAATGAAGCGTTAACACAAGATTTTCATGACTCGAAAGAAATGACGAAAGAGTTTTTTGAGAAGTTATCTTTTTGGGAGCGTTGTAAGGAGAGATTTGCGGGATTGGTTGATTTTTATTTGTGAGGGTTCTATGCGCAAGGATATGTTTATAAAAGGAAGTCCTCTTATACACTTGTACAGCTGTGAAAAGAATGAGTATAGCACAGGTTCGAGAAGCTTCGTAGTAAGTTCAAAAAGAAGGCTTGTTGCTGGATGATTTAATAAATATGTAGGTATTGTATGGAGGTCTTTTATATGTAGATTAGAGGGATTAACTCAATGTGACAGAGTAATGTAGCTGCAGTTGGAAAGAGTACGTCATAATCATTGTGTGATGAAAAGCCAGTTTATATTGAATACAATGGCTAGGGTGCTATAGCCAGATATTTATTTTATTGATAAGAGGTGATGGATCTGAGAAGATAAAGTACATTTAGGAATCTTACTTCTAGTTTACTCGGTTATTATATAGTTTACTGTAGCTTTTTTGAAAAAATATTTAATGGAAAATTAAAAAAATATGATATAGCGATAAAATTAATATTTGGCAGTACTAAAAGAATCAGTTGAGCATCAAACTATAAGAATCATTAGTGACATTACCATATAGTTTGATGTTCGACTTTTTGTATTAACAAAATAGACAAGGAACAATTATTATGAAGTTAACTTGCTAGGTATACAATGTTAATATGGTGTAACGAAGCTCTAAAAGCCTATACTTACTTGTAGCTAAAGAATCCGAAGGCACAGAAATAAGACTAAACGTAGGGTTCTATATATATGAAATTTGATTTTATATATATAGAATTTAAATGTTATGATATCAGAATTTTATTAAAGGGATTTTTGGATTTAAAGTAAAGGATTATTTTAGAATTTATTATTATCGCTTCTATTTTTTCGTGTTTCAGTCACTGTAGCTATAGTATAAATTACAGCTAGGATAAAAGCTGCAATTGTTATAACTGGGCCAATTATTTCACCTGCACTTATAGAAAATAACGGTGAGTTTTCTGTTTTAAATAAGTAGATAAACATAGAGAAAGCTGTAGTTATTAAACCAATAAGAATTGAAGTGATAGAAATTAGGTTGTGTCTATGTTGTAATTTATCAATATCTTTAATTTCTTTAGGTGTGTTGCTTTCTATTTTGGGTTTAAGGATGTTTTCTTTTAATTGAATTAGTCTTTCACTGCTTTCAATCTTTTGAATGTAAGATAAAAAATTGGATTCCATTATTTTTCTAATTAAATCATCAATCACTTTGTCTAATGAGTAGATATCCTTAAGTAATACTTTATATTTTCTAGCTGTTGAAGTATGAAAAGAGATAAGTATTTGAGTATTAGGCAAATCTTTTTCTGAAGTAAAAGACTCTATGGTATTCAAAATATCTTTATTAGCTAGGTCAACTTTTTGCCAATAGCTTTTCTTGGAAGTCCCTCGTTTCCATAGCTCAGTAATAGCGGTAACGAGGGCACCTGCAAAGATGCTAATAACCCAATTGTTCTCTAAAAAAGAAGAAATGGCTTCCCACATTTGTATTAAATTCCTCCTAAATTGGAAATAAAAAATTATTTTTTATATAAATAAAGTTAGCATTATTCACGATGTAATTCAATAAACGTTTACCGATTTATGGGGAGCGTTTTAGAAAGTTATCATATCTTAAGATATATATTCTATAAAAGATAGGTTGAATTTAATGGTAAAATAGAAAGTGTGTGCTACATAATGAGTGAATCAATGTTAGAATATTAATCATAATGGTATAAAAATAAGATTTATAAAAATTAAGTAAACGAGGTTCCCTATGTCGAAAGCAGTAATAAAAAAAGGCTACTGGGATCATTTTGTTATGTTTGAAGCATTTAAACATAATGATTCCAAAAAAGCACTTTGTAAATATGAAAAAATAATTGATAAATTAATACAATCTGAACTGATTATTTCTGCAGAAACACAGGATAAGAAAGTATCTTTTAACAAAAAATTTGAAGATGAACTAGCGAATAGACGCAAAGCATACCTTCAAGCTATTCAAAATAATAAAATAGTACCTGCCCATATACGAGGAGATGTAAAAAAGGTTGCTGAAACATCAAAAGTTTTTATTCAATCAGATGATAAATCTATTACAGTTGATGTTGAAGAGAACATCGAGGATGAATTAAGAATTTCTCAATCAAATGCTTTGCAACAATTAATTTCTTTGTACAACTTAGAACAAAAGCACACTGGTTTTTTTCATACATCTTTTAAAAATAGATTTTTAATAATGCCAGTGAAAGTAGAGATTAGTGAGGCGACTTTCTACATAAACGTTATTGTTACGATATTTAAGCATGGATATTGCATGATTCATTTCTCGATTAATGTAGCAAATATTGATATAAATATTTTAAATTTAAGTATATGGAATATGCATTTTGATAAAGTAATGTTCCCTGAAAGAATGATAAATGATTGTACATCTATGGAATATAAAAAGAAAGCTAGATGTAACACTTTGTTTGATATTACTTCAGTATACTTAGAATACTTATCAAAGTATTTAGGTATAGAAGAACAGATCAATACAACACGATATAACCATTTGAATTTAATTGACTATACATATAGACCTAAAAACTTTGAAGATAAAGATATTTCAAATCCGTTGAAGGCTAACATTTTTGAACTATTATTTGCACCAGTATCAGAGTTTACCATGAACAGTGATAAGAATATAGATACTCTGTTGAACCAAAAGAAATACGAATTAAATATGTATTTTCGTTCTTATGCAAACCACAACCGGTTAATTAATATTTATGGCAGTCGAATTGATCAAGCTTTTAAATCTATGGATGAAAATCCATTCTCTGAAATGACATTGTATAATACTGCAATTGGTGGTTCGATAAATTCGATAGAATTACTTATGCAAAAAAAACTTCAAAATGATAAAATAACATTCGTTAATCTTAATTCTGCGATGACGTTAAACGATTTGATTAAAATTAAAACTCAAAGTAATCTGGAATATTTCCATGAATTTTCACAATACTATTATTCATACGCCTCGGTAAATACTTTTACAAATTTTCTTAATAATGCTTGCGATGATTATTTGAAGAGTGAGATGGTCATTGAAAGAAATAAAAGAATGGAAGAACTAATTACTTTAAGGAAAGAAAAATATGTGTCAAAATTTACTGCTTTAAGTCCAATATTAACAATTACTATTACATTGTTATTTTCTTTACCAACTTTAAAGCAATTATTAGAATTATTGAAACTTGAAGAATACCTACTACCTATTTACACCATAAGTAATTTTATTTTTATAATTTTTATTTGTATTTTATATCGTGAACTAATTAAAGAGAAATCAATTAATCTATTTAACTATTTTGTAAGAAATGTATTTCTAATATATAAATATTCGAAAAGTGAATTTTTAGAAGTTGAAAAATATATTATTACAAGATCTAAAACGCTGAATAAACTTTTGAAATTTAAGATACTTAAACTTCAAAAGAAAGTGTCAGGAATATTTGATTATTTTAAGCGTCGGAAAAAATAAGACAGTTGAAGAAGTATTAGATAAAGAATTTGATGTTATCTCTTTTGAACTAGATGAACCTGGATTAAAAAGAGTATTGTATAAAAATGACGTTATAAATATCCAAGAAATAATAATAGATGATATAGAGAGACTATTACAACAAAACGACTATAAAAAAATCCATTTATTCTATGCAGGTCCAGCTGGTCTTGCTATAGAAATAGGGAGAGGGATTAATCTTAATATTTGGAGTAAAGTATGTATATATCAGTGCAATAATAGAATGAGTCTCAAATACCAATATCCTTTTTTTATCTAAACAACTTTACGTATTGCCCAACAAAATAAACTCCATTTTCAAATCCTGTCCCAGCCAAAATTTGAAAATGGAGTTTAGACTTGCGTATCTTTTTGTATAACAAGAGGAAGGGGAAAGGAAATAAAATAATAAAAAAGAACTTTACATCCAATTTATATTCATTCGACAATACGTGTTATTAGTAATACGGTATGATCGTTTAAATGAAAAACATTGCCCCGTGACATAAATCATATACTCTTATGGTACAAAAATATCAGCTCTCAAGTTACAATATAGTAGTGACAAATAGTATCACTATTTACATAATTTGTTGATTGTGTTGTCAACTTTTTGTTGTGTGCTCATTAAACAGTGACTTTTGTATCATAGATTTATGACGGGAAATCAACCGATAAGTGGTTCCCTGGCTTTGCAATATCTGAAAATTTTTAATTCTGAAAAACAAACTACTCTAAGGTGGGGGTTAATATGAATTTATCTTCTCAAACTGACGGTCTATTTGCATATACAGATGAATCTGGTAATTCTGGATTAAATTTATTTGATAAAGGACAGCCGTACTTTTGGACTGGAACTGTAATATCCTTTAATGATTTACAAGTTGAAGCGGAAGGGCTAATTAAGCACTGTGCCGAAAAGCTTCAGGTTAAAGAACTTCATGCGAATGAGCTGGGGCTAAGTAAAATTGAATTAATCGCAGACGATTTCATTTCATTTATTAAAACGCATAATTTAAAATTCATTTTCACCCGTACTAGTAAACAGCATTTTGCAAGTGTAAAGTTTACAGACATCATACTTGATAGTGAGTATAACAAAGCTGTATTACCCTTACACTATTCTAATAAAAATTTCCGTTTAATGTTTACTTATCACCTTACATTGGCGCTTAGTCTAGCAGAGGCGAAAAAGTTTTGGAAAGTATATAAAACTGGAAATAAAACACAATTAATTGAGATTTTAACGATTGTACAACAAAGACTAGAAAGAACATGTCCGGATGTTAGATTGAAAGCATTACTATCTGACGCAATACAATTTGCCAAACAGTACCCTGAAAGGTTTGTAAATGTTAAAAGATCGGATATGGATTCTCCGAATATAACGGCATTTTTTTCTATATTAAACGTGATTAATGGAATTTATCATCAAACTGGTTTGCAAATTAAAAATTTCGTTCATGACGATCAAAATCAGTTCGCTAAATATTTCCAAAAATATTATAAAAATATGAAAGATTTAATAATTAATAATAGTACATACCCTTGGAATACTTCATTCGAAATGGTGAATGTACTTGCTACTGAGGAAGTTCAAATTAGAAATTCAGAGACCTCGTATGGATTACAAATAGTAGATATCGCATTATGGCTGATGAAAAAATATTTAGATCATCCCGAGAGACAGATTAGAGGTAAATGTAACAACTTGATAAATGCCATAATATTAAATGGGCAATTAACACAGTTCACTGAACAACAACTAGAAGAAAATTTAATGGATATGACCAAAGAAATTAGGAATATTCCCTTTACACAAATAGAATTGGACAATGGGAAAAGTATTGTTAGTAAGAGTGAAGAAATCAGATTGGAGCGGAAAAATATCTTTTCAATAGAATAGTGAATACATATCATATTAAATTGATATTGTATCTAACGAAAAGATATTTATAAACAGTTCTGGTAAATTACTTATTGTTGTAAAATCGATTAATAATAACTTTAGTCCCCTTGTGAAACAAATTAGGGGACTTTTTATTTAGTATGGTTTCATCAATATGTCTAATTTAGATGACTAACTGGTAATTAAAGTTTAGTAATAGAATTAAAATTATTTTTCATGCACAAGCAATGAAGCACCATCATTAATCAACGTCCCAACATGTTCACCTAAACAAATTCTTTTCATAACGCCAGGCTCATCAAAGTTAAAGACGTGTGCCGGTAAATTATAATCTCGAGCAAGTAATAAAGCGGCTTGATCCATTACTTGTATGTTTTGCCTAACAATATCGTTATAGTTCAGTTTACTGTACATTTTCGCTGATTTGTTATGTTTCGGATCACTTGTAAAGACACCGTCTACTCCTTGTTTTGCGACTAAAATGGCGTCGCTATTCATTTCAATGGCTCTTTGTACACTTGGGTAATCTGTTGTAACGAATGGTTGCCCGTTACCACCACCGAATATGACAACATAACCATTATCTAAATGATGTACTGCACGTAGGCGAATATATGGTTCAGCTACTGCATTAAAAGGGATGGAAGTCATAACGCGTACTTCTCTATCTGTTTTACTTGTTAAAACGCCGCGAAGCATTAAGCTGTTAATAATCGTACCTAGCGTACCGATATTATCAGCTTCTACACGATCAATTCCCCATTCTTCAGCTAGATGACCTCTGAAAATGTTACCGCCGCCGATGACAATGGATACTTCGATATCTAGGTCAATAATGGATATTATTTCGTTCGCGATATGTTCTAATCGTTTGGAGTTAAAGCTATTTCCAGATTGATCAGCAAGTGCGCCGCCACTTAGTTTAATTAAGACGCGTTTATATGGTTTCATAACAATTCCCCCTATATAGATTGCAATAAAAAAGGAACAAAGGCGAATGCCTTTGTTCCTTCGTAAGAAAATGAAATAGAAAAGAAATAGATATGATGAACTTCTTCACGTGATTTTTCATAACATCCACTCCTTTTCATCCCCATTTATTTAGAATACGTATATCTTTTAGATTATACGAAATAATCTGATGTTTTATCAAGGTTATTTTATTTCTTTTTTATAAAAAAGTGTCAATGAGTATTATAAGAAATAAATTTGAATTTTTTGTGACGAACTTGTAGGTTTTTGTATGATTTTGTAGGTTCGCTTATATGATGTGTGAGTAGCTTTTATAAATTCAAATTGAAAGCGTTCGCATGAAGGGGATGAACATAAATGAAAAAATTCGGATTGGCAACACAAATTTTTGTCGCGCTTGTTTTAGGGATTGTAGTAGGGGCAGTCTTTTATGGCAATAAAACGGCGATTTCTTATATCACACCAATTGGGGATATATTTATTCACTTAATTAAGATGATTGTAGTACCAATTGTTATTTCAGCATTAATTGTTGCGGTAGCTGGTGTAGGCGATATGAAAAAGCTTGGGAAACTGGGCGGTAAGACAATTCTTTATTTCGAAATTATTACGACGATTGCTATTTTAATGGGATTACTTGCAGCAAATATATTCCAACCAGGTACTGGCGTTGATATGAGTAATTTACAGCAAAGTGATATTTCTTCTTATAAACAAACAGCAGATGCAACAGAGAAGAAAGGCTTTGCAGAAACGATTGTTCATATTGTACCGAAAAATATATTTGAGTCTATTACACAAGGTGACTTATTACCGATTATATTCTTCTCAGTACTATTCGGTTTAGGAGTTGCAGCAATCGGAGAAAAAGGAAAGCCTGTTTTTAACTTTTTTGAAGGTGTGCTCGAAGCGATGTTCTGGGTTACAAATCAAGTGATGAAATTCGCACCATTTGGTGTATTCGCATTAATTGCTGTTACGGTTGCAAAATTTGGTGTAGCAACACTACTTCCTTTAGGAAAACTAGTGCTAGCTGTATATGTAACTGTTATACTATTCGTTGTGATTGTATTAGGTATTAATGCGCGAATGGTTGGAGTAAATATTTTTACATTAATGAAAATTTTAAAAGAAGAACTTATTCTTTCATTTACGACAGCAAGTTCAGAAGCTGTTTTACCTAATATAATGAGAAAAATGGAAGAGTTCGGTTGTCCAAAGGCAGTTGCCTCTTTCGTAATTCCGACAGGTTATACATTTAACTTGACTGGATCAGCTATTTATCAAGCGTTAGCGGCATTGTTTGTTGCACAAATGTACGGTGTACACATGTCACTGACGGAGCAAATAACGCTATTATTCGTTCTCATGTTAACATCCAAAGGTATGGCGGGAGTTCCGGGTGCATCATTCGTTGTTGTATTAGCGACGTTAGGATCAATGGGCTTACCGCTAGAAGGTATCGCATTAATTGCGGGAATTGACCGCATTTTAGATATGATTCGCTCAGCTGTCAATGTATTAGGAAATGCATTAGCTGCCATTGTTATGTCGAAGTGGGAAGGCGAATTCGATGATGAGAAAGCAAAACAATATGTAGAAACGGTCAAACAAACAAAAGCAGCGTAAGAGATTGTTAAGGAGTGAGTAATCATGGCAACATTAACTGAAGTTAAAAATGGAGTACGAATTGAAAAAGATTTTTTAGGTGAAAAAGAAGTACCAAATTATGCGTACTACGGTGTACAAACAATGCGTGCAGTAGAGAATTTCCCGATTACAGGATACAAAGTCCATGAAGGTTTAATTAAAGCGTTAGCAATTGTTAAAAAAGCGGCAGCACTTGCTAATGCAGATGTAGGAAGATTGGAATTGAAAAAGGGTGGTGCTATCGCAGAAGCATCACAAGAAATCCTTGAGGGGAAATGGCATGATCATTTCATCGTTGATCCAATTCAAGGTGGTGCAGGAACTTCAATGAATATGAACGCAAATGAAGTCATTGCCAATCGTGCCCTTGAATTATTAGGAATGGAAAAGGGAGACTATGATTATATTAGTCCAAACAGTCATGTAAATATGGCACAATCAACAAACGATGCATTCCCAACAGCGATTCATATTGCAACATTAAATGCATTAGAAGGCTTATTACAAACAATGGGTTATATGCATGATGTATTTGAATTAAAAGCAGAACAGTTCGATCATGTTATTAAAATGGGTCGTACACATTTACAAGATGCTGTGCCAATTCGTCTTGGACAAGAATTTAAAGCATACTCCCGCGTACTTGAACGTGACATGAAACGTATCAAGCAATCACGTCAACATTTATATGAAGTAAATATGGGAGCAACTGCAGTTGGTACAGGCTTAAATGCAGATCCAGAATATATTGAAGCAGTTGTAAAACATTTAGCTACAATTAGTGAACTACCACTTGTTGGTGCAGAAGATTTAGTAGATGCAACTCAAAATACGGATGCGTACACTGAAGTATCTGCAGCACTTAAAGTATGTATGATGAACATGTCTAAAATTGCGAACGACCTTCGTCTAATGGCATCAGGTCCACGCGTTGGATTAGCGGAAATTATGCTACCAGCTCGTCAACCAGGTTCATCTATTATGCCAGGGAAAGTAAACCCTGTTATGCCAGAAGTAATTAATCAAATTGCGTTCCAAGTAATTGGTAACGACCATACAATTTGCCTTGCTTCAGAAGCAGGACAATTAGAATTAAATGTTATGGAACCAGTACTTGTTTTCAACTTACTTCAATCTATTAGCATTATGAATAACGGTTTCCGTGCCTTTACAGATAATTGCTTAAAAGGAATTGAAGCGAATGAAGATCGCTTAAAAGAGTACGTTGAGAAGAGTGTAGGAATTATTACAGCCGTGAATCCTCATATCGGCTATGAAGCAGCAGCTCGTGTTGCGAAAGAAGCAATTGCGACAGGGCAATCCGTTCGAGAACTATGTGTGAAAAATGGTGTATTGTCACAAGCAGAATTAGAGTTAATTCTAGATCCATTCGAAATGACACACCCAGGGATTGCAGGAGCAACTCTTTTAAAGAAAAATTAAAAGAAGAGGGGGACAATCCCCTCTTTTTTGTTTACAATATAGAAATGCTATATATGAATAGAGGTAGGGATGTTATGAGTAAGTTTACAGTGGCTTCTAATGGTGCATTAGAAACAACATTAAGAGGAGCAGAAGTATTATCAACACCACTTTTAAATAAAGGGGTAGCTTTCACACAAGAGGAAAGAGAAGAGTTAGGTTTAAAAGGGTTATTACCGCCAGCGGTTTTAACGTTAGAAGAACAAGCACGCCGAGCATATGAACAATTTAGTTCTCAGCCGGATGATTTATTAAAGAATGTATACTTAACAGCGTTACATGATCGAAATGAAGTGTTATTTTATCGTATTTTAACAGAGCATTTACGTGAAATGTTACCGATTGTATATACACCAACTGTAGGTGTAGCAATTCAAAGATATAGTCATGAATACCGTAAACCACGTGGCATTTATTTATCAATTAACGATCCATCAGGTATTGAAGATGCATTTGCAAATATCGGTGCAACAGCTGAAAACATTGATTTAGTCGTTGTAACGGATGGAGAAGGTATATTAGGAATTGGTGATTGGGGTGTTGGTGGAATTAACATCGCAATCGGGAAATTGGCTGTATATACGGCCGCAGTTGGAATCGATCCTAGCCGTGTATTACCGGTAATTTTAGATGTAGGTACAAATCGTGAGGAATTATTAAACAATCCATTTTATATTGGAAATCGTCACCCTCGTATAACAGGTGAAGCTTACGATAAATTTATTGATACGTTTGTTCAAGCGGTAAATAAACAATTCCCGAAAGCACTTCTACATTGGGAAGACTTCAGTTCTCGTAATGCACGAAAAATTTTAGATAAATATCGTCATGACGTTTGTACGTTTAATGATGATATTCAAGGTACAGGGGCAGTTTCACTTGCTGCTGTATTATCGGCAGTAAAAGCTTCTGGTGTACCGTTAAGTGAACACCGTGTAGTTGTGTTTGGTGCTGGTACGGCTGGAATCGGTATCGCAGATCAAGTAAGAGATGCAATGGTTCGTGTCGGCTTATCAGACGAAGAATCACATAATCGTTTCTGGTGTATTGACCGTAATGGGTTGGTTACAGATAATATGGAAGATCTTCTTGATTTCCAAATTCCATATGCAAGAAAAGAAGATGAAGTAAGTGATTGGAAACAAAATGATGCTATCGGACTTGCTGAAGTTGTGAAACATGTAAAACCGACAATTTTAATTGGTACATCTACTGTTGCGGGCGCATTTAAAGAGGAAATTATTAAAGAAATGGCTTCTCATGTAGAAAGACCAATCATTTTACCAATGTCGAATCCAACGCCACTTGCTGAAGCGAAACCAGCAGATTTAATCGAGTGGACAGAAGGAAAAGCATTAGTTGCAACAGGAAGTCCGTTTGAACCGGTTACATATAACGGTGTAACGTATGTGATTGGACAGTCAAATAACGCACTTATTTTCCCAGGACTAGGTCTTGGTACAATTGTTGTTCGTGCAAGCGTCATGACGGATGGAATGTTCGCAGCAGCAGCAGAAGCAGTTGCAAGTATGGTAGATACAAGTCAGCCAGGAGCGCCTATTTTGCCAGAAGTTGAAGAGTTACGTAATATCTCTGAACTGGTTGCGATTGAAGTAGCAAAAGTTGCAGTTGCAGAAGGTGTTGCTAGAGAGAACTTAAGTGATGACGATATTAAGATTGCAGTAAAAGAAGCAATATGGGAACCGGAGTATCGCCAAATAAAAGCGGTAGAAAAGGTTAGAATATAGAAATAAAGCCCGTTTATAATTATAAGCGGGCTTTCACTTTTACAATTGAAAAAAAGCATAGGAAGTGGCACCTTTGAATTGGAATCAATTATGGAAGAAAGATATGTATCTTTTAATTATATTAATGGTTGTTGTTCCGATTGCTGGAGAGTTGAATTTTCATCCTTTTAATGATATGTTTCGTGTTAGTTTCGGGACACCACTTTTCTTCTTTTTATTACTATTTTTAAGAAGAGTGCCAGCAGCAGCTGCAGGTATTCTTGTAGGTATATCTGTAGTCTTATTTCGTGTATGTCTTGACTGGGTATTGCAAGGTTCATTCCATATGACAGAATCATTTTATTTGCGTTATCCTGTGTTCTTTTATTATTTTATTTATGGAAGTCTTTTTTCGCTTTGTAGGGTGAATAAGTTTCATCAGAAGCCAATTGTGATAGGATGTCTTGGAATTACAATTGAAATTATCGCAAGTATGTCTGAACTTGCGTTTTATCATATGTTAGTGCTGGGGACAACGATAACAGTTTCTGAAGTGAATAAACTAATTATTATTGCTATTTTTCGTAGTTTCTTTGCGCTTGGTTTTTTAAATATGATGAACTTGTATGAAACAAAATTAAAAGAATCACAAGTGCGAAAAGAAAATGAAAAAATGTTGCTGCATCTTTCTAACTTATATGTGGAATCTGTTCATTTGAAAAAAACGTTACAAAATGCGGAGTTAATTACACAAACAGCGTATCAATTATATCGGAATTTACAAGCGAACGATGATTCGAGTAGTAAAACAGCATTGAAAATAGCGGGAGAAGTACATGAAATAAAAAAGGATAATCAAAGAATTTTTGCAGGGTTATCTAAACTGTTATTAGATAAAAGTGTGGCTGAGTATGTAGAAGGACATGAGCTTGCGGAAATGATTGTGAGAATAAATGAGAAGTACGCTGAAATGTTGGGAAAAGATATACGTTTTTCTAAACATATAGAAGGTGAGCATGCAGAATATCATGTGTACACGGTCTTATCAATTTTTAATAATTTAGTTGCAAATGCAGTTGAAGCAATTGAGGGTAGAGGTCTCATTATTATTAAGCTATATAAACGAGATAAACATATATTCTTTGAAGTAATTGACGATGGTCCTGGTATTGCACAGAAGTATAAGAAATTAGTATTTAAGCCAGGATTTACTTCAAAGTATGATCAAGCGGGAACACCTTCAACAGGTATTGGACTTTCTTACATAAACGAAATGGTAACAGAGCTAGGTGGAGAAGTGAGATTAGAAGACCGAGAAACTGGCGGAGGGTGTAAGTTTATCGTTTGTTTACCGGAGTGCAGTTTAAAGCGGGAAGGAGAATGAAGTTGTTTTATTATATCGTAGATGATGATGAAGTTTTCCGCTCCATGCTTTCACAAATTATTGAAGATGGCGATCTTGGGGAAGTAATTGGAGAGTCGGAAGATGGAGCTTTTATTGAAGCAGATCAACTAAATTTTAAAAAAGTAGATATTTTATTTATTGATTTATTAATGCCAATGCGAGATGGGATTGAAACAGTTCGCCATATTGCGTCCTCCTTTACAGGGAAAATCATTATGATTTCTCAAGTTGAATCGAAACAGCTTATTGGTGAGGCGTATACACTTGGTGTTGAATATTATATTACAAAACCATTAAATAAAATTGAGGTTGTATCTGTTGTACGTAAAGTAATGGAACGTATTCGTTTAGAGCGCTCTATACATGATATTCAAAAATCATTGAATAACGTTTTTAAGTGGGAACAGCCGCAAGTTCGAAATGAGCCAATGCAGGAAGGAAAAAGAATAGCAGATTCAGGGCGCTATTTATTATCAGAACTCGGTATTGCGGGAGAGAATGGAAGTAAAGATTTACTTAGTATGTTGGAATATTTATATGGACAAGAAAAAGAGCAAACGTTTGAATTTGGATTTCCTGCGCTAAAAGATATCTTTCACCATATAACTATAAGAAAATTAGAGAATATAGCTTCAGATGCAGATATAGATAAGGAGAGAAAAGCATCTGAACAAAGGGTACGTAGAGCGATTTATCAATCGTTAAATCACTTAGCTTCCCTTGGATTAACAGACTTTTCAAATCCGAAATTTGAAAGCTATGCTCCAAAATTTTTTGATTTCACTGTAGTTAGAAAACGAATGACAGAAATGACAAAGGATGAAGTAGCAACTTCTGGCCATATACGAATTAATACGAAGAAATTTATTCAAGTGTTGTATTTTGAGGCGAAACGGTTGATGGAGATAGAGTGAAAAAAGGTGCTTATATACAAGCATCTTTTTTTATTAAATCTACATTTTATATTTTCTCTTGGAGCATGTAAAATGTTAGTTAAGAGAAACTGGTTTTAAAGTAAGGAAGTGTCAAAACAATGGGTTTTACATTAAATAAATCGATTATTAAAGAAGTATGCGGAGAAACCTCATATAAAAGAGGCGAAGCTTATTATAAATCAAATAAAGTAATAATAAATCATTATGATGAAAATAAAGAAATTTGCGAAGCGACGGTAAAAGGGAACGAAGATTTTCATGTTACAGTAGAAAAAGCTAAAAAAGGTGATGTTGTTGCGAAATGTAGTTGTCCTTCGTTAGCGTCTTTTCAAACATACTGTCAACATGTTGCGGCAGTATTGATACAAATAAATTATAATCAGCAAACCGGTGGAATGGTGACTATTAGTAGCGGAAATGAACAATTAACAAGCGGGATGTTTCATTTATTTGCAGAAAAACCATTAAGACCAAAAAGTAAACAACACCGTTTTGATACACGTGAAATACTTCATGTTGAATTTATATGTACGCCAGTAGTTACGAAAAATGGTGGGGCACTGCTAGGTATTCAGTTTAAACTCGCCAAGATGTATTTTGTAAATCATATTAGAGAATTTCTTTCCAATGTGGAGAAAAGAGAGTCCTATAATTGTTCGAATGAATTTACATATACACCGGATGTACATAGCTTTAAGCAAGAAACGGATGCGATTATTCAGCAGCTCATTAAAATTTATCATAATGAAAAAATGTATGAGGATACACTGGAAGTACATGCAAAACAAGATGATAGTATGATTTTAATACCGCCAGCTTCATGGAAGGATATGCTTTCTTTACTTTCTAAAGTTGAGTTTGTGGGACTTAATCAAGATGGAAAATCTTTTCACGGTTTACAAATTTCAAAAGGGCTACTTCCTTTACATTTTGAGTTTAATAAAGGGAGTAACGGTGGGTTTACACTTTATATTGACGGCTTACAACAAGTAGAAGTAATGGATACGTATAGTTATGCTCTATTTGGAGGGAAACTGTATCAGTTGAACGCTGAGGATTGTAAGCGGCTTATCGAATTACAAAAAATGATGAATCGTTCTAGTAGTAACCAATTGTATATTCCAGCAGATAAGATGGAACACTTTGTAGCAAAAGTTGTACCAGGGTTAATGAAGCTTGGTACTGTGCGAATTGATGAAGTAATATCAGATCGTGTTGAAACGCCTTCGCTAAAAGCAAAATTGTATTTAGATCGAGTGAAAAATCGCTTGTTAGCAGGTCTCGAATTTCATTATGGAAACGTCGTGATTAATCCGTTAGAAGAGGATGGGCAGCCATCTGTTTTTAATCGTGATGAGAAAAAGGAAAAAGAGATTTTAGACATTATGAGTGAAAGTGCCTTCGCGAAAACGGAAGGCGGTTATTTTATGCATAATGAAGAAGCTGAGTATAACTTTTTATATCATGCTGTTCCAACGTTAAAAGGTTTAGTTGATATTTATGCGACGTCAGCCATCAAATTACGAATTCATAAGGGAGACACAGCTCCTCTTATAAGAGTTAGAAGGAAAGAGAGAATTGATTGGTTATCATTCCGCTTTGATATAAAAGGTATTCCAGAGGCAGAAATTAAAGGGGTATTAGTCGCTCTTGAGGAGAAACGGAAATATTATCGTTTAGCAAGTGGTGCTCTACTATCACTTGAGAGTAAAGAGTTTAATGATATTAATCAGTTTATAAAAGAATCTAGTATTCGAAAAGAATTTTTAAAGGGCGAAGAAATAGATGTCCCTCTTATTCGTAGTGTGAAATGGATGAATTCACTGCAAGAAGGAAACGTATTAAGTTTAGATGAGTCTGTTCAAGAATTGGTAGAGAACATTCAAAACCCTAAAAAGCTGAAGTTTGCGGTGCCAAGTGGCTTAGATGCGATAATGAGAGAGTATCAAACATACGGATTCCAGTGGATGAAAACACTTGCCTATTATCGTTTTGGCGGCATTTTAGCTGATGATATGGGACTGGGGAAAACGTTGCAAAGTATTGCTTTTATAGACTCTGTTTTGCCGGAAATTCGAGAGAAGAAACTGCCTATATTAGTTGTTTCTCCGTCGTCCCTCGTTTACAACTGGCTTAGCGAGTTAAAAAAATTCGCTCCACATATTAGAGCAGTTATTGCCGATGGAAATCAAGCAGAGCGCCGAAAAATTTTAAAAGATATAACGAAATTTGATGTAGTAATTACGTCATATCCTTTACTGAGAAGAGATATAAGGTTATATGCGCAGCCATTTCATACGTTATTTCTTGATGAAGCACAAGCGTTTAAAAATCATACGACGCAAACTGCGAAGGCAGTAAAAACGATTCAAGCAGAGTACCGTTTTGGATTAACGGGAACACCTGTAGAGAATTCATTAGAAGAGCTATGGTCTATCTTCCACGTCGTCTTCCCAGAATTATTACCGGGAAGAAAAGAGTTCGGTGATTTAAGACGTGAAGATATTGCGAAGCGGGTAAAACCTTTCGTGTTAAGAAGGTTAAAGGGCGATGTATTACATGAACTCCCAGAAAAAATTGAGCACTTACAATCATCAGAACTTTTACCAGATCAAAAGAGGCTTTACGCAGCTTATTTAGCAAAGTTAAGAGAAGAAACGTTAAAACATTTGGATAAAGATACGTTACGTAAAAATAAAATTCGGGTTTTAGCTGGTTTAACGAGACTACGGCAAATTTGTTGTCATCCTGCTTTGTTTGTTGATGACTATAAAGGTAGTTCAGCTAAATTTGATCAGTTGCTAGAAATTTTGGAGGAATGCAGAAGTACAGGGAAGAGAATTCTTATCTTTTCCCAATTTACGAGGATGCTTTCGATAATCGGACGTGAATTAAATCGTCAAGCAGTTCCATACTTTTATTTAGATGGGAGTACACCAGCGCAAGAACGTGTAGAGCTATGCAATAGGTTTAACGAAGGAGAAGGGGATCTATTTCTTATTTCGTTAAAAGCTGGTGGAACAGGACTAAATTTAACAGGTGCAGATACAGTTATATTGTACGACTTGTGGTGGAATCCAGCTGTTGAACAACAAGCTGCGGATAGAGCGTATCGAATGGGACAAAAAAATACAGTGCAAGTGATTAAGTTAGTAGCACATGGAACAATTGAAGAAAAAATGCACGAGTTACAAGAGAGTAAGAAAAATTTAATCGCTGAAATTATCGAGCCAGGAGAAGAGAAGTTATCTTCTATTACGGAGGAAGAAATCCGCGATATTCTTATGATTTAATATGGAAAAAGCTATGCTTTCATAGAGATGAAAGCATAGCTTTTTTGTTGTAATAATTATATTTTGTTTTGTACAAAGTAAAGAGATAAAGTGAAACTTTAATCAGTGGGAGTTGTTCATCTCCCACTATTTATTTTATTTCTTTGTACCTTTACTTTTGTATGGTTTTGCAGCTTTCTTTTTCGCACTTGATTGCCAACGGTTCCATCCTTTACTTCCTGTACCTTGTCCTACACCTTTTTTCGGTTTTGCTTTCGTTTTACTCATATGATCACTCCGTTATATAAAAAATCTGATTTGATAATAGCCAATGTTTTAGAAAAATACTATCGATAAATGACTATGCTTGCTTTAAATAAAAACAAACTGCTTGAATGCTATAGTATATCATGAAATTGCAAGTAAACTGAAAGGAATTATAAAGAAAATGAAAATAATAAGAAATACTGCGGATTCTATATTTCGAACAATCACACTAGTTGTTGTATATATGTTAGTTTCAATTAGTGAAATGTTTTTTGGATTGAAGAGACAAAGGAAATAAAAATGTTATATTAAGAACAATCGGTAAAGGCATAAAATAAAGAATTGAAAAATTCTTTAAAACTTTTTGTTGACTTTATCTATTTTTTGTATAGAATAATCATTAATAAAATGTTTCAGAGATGTGACAATAAAACGACTATGAAAGGACGAGTAGTAGTAGGATGTAGTTTAAGCGAGTCAGGGACGGTGTGAGCCTGATACGAAGCCTATTATGAAGAACCTCCTGGAGTCGCTAACCGAAATCCTTTATAGGAAAGTAGACTTAGCCGGGAACTTCGCCGTTACAAGAAGAACAGTATCGAGATTTTTTGATCTCCGTATTGTATAAGTGAGCAACCTCTGTTGCTAATTTGGGTGGTACCGCGGAACCAAAGTCTTTCGTCCCAGTTTTTTGGGAAAGAAGGGCTTTTTTTGTTGGCTTCTTTTCACAACATCCAAACATTTTAGGAGGAAACCACCATGTATCAATCATTAATGACAGTAAGAGAGACTCAAATCGCAATTAAGGAAGTTAAAACATTTTTCGAGGATCAATTAGCAAAACGTCTTGAACTATTCCGCGTATCTGCACCATTATTCGTAACGAAAAAATCAGGATTAAACGATCACTTAAACGGTGTAGAACGCCCAATTGAATTTGATATGTTACATTCAGGAGAAGAATTAGAAATTGTGCATTCACTAGCGAAGTGGAAAAGATCCGCATTACATGAATACGGATATGAAGCTGGTGAAGGTTTATATACAAACATGAACGCGATTCGTCGTGATGAAGAACTTGATGCAACGCATTCCATTTATGTTGACCAATGGGATTGGGAAAAGATCGTTCAAAAAGAATGGCGTACTGTAGATTACTTACAAAAAACAGTACAAACAATTTATGGAATATTCAAAGAATTAGAAGATCACTTATTTGAAAAGTATCCGTTCCTTGGAAAGTATTTACCAGAAGAAATTGTTTTCATTACTTCTCAAGAACTGGAAGATAAATATCCAGAATTAACACCGAAAGATCGTGAACATGCAATTGCGAAAGAACATGGTGCAGTCTTTATTATTGGAATTGGTGATGTACTCCGTTCAGGTGAAAAGCATGATGGACGCGCAGCAGATTATGATGATTGGAAATTAAACGGTGACATTTTATTCTGGCACCCAGTACTACAAGCTTCATTCGAATTATCATCAATGGGAATTCGTGTTGATAGTAAATCACTTGATGCGCAATTAACGAAAACAGGTGAAGATTTCAAACGTGAGTACGATTTCCATAAAGGTATTTTAGAAGACGTTCTACCATTAACAATTGGTGGTGGTATCGGCCAATCAAGAATGTGTATGTACTTCTTACGTAAAGCACATATCGGTGAAGTCCAATCTTCTGTATGGCCTGACGATTTACGTGAAGCTTGCAAGAAAGAAAACATTCATTTGTTTTAATAGAAGTGAGAGGATAGCTCAAAGAGTTATTCTCTCTTTTTTATAGTGTAAACGAGTGGTTTACAGTGGGTTTTACTAATGGTTTCTTTCTTTTTTGGATCCTTTTATGTAATAATTTGTTAAAGGAGGGGACGTTATGAGCTTAGGACAACAACTTAAAAGATTACGAGAGTCAAAAGGGTTTTCACAAGAAGATGTTGCTAAGAAAATTGGTGTGACAAGGCAAGCTGTGTATAAGTGGGAACATGATAAAAGCTGTCCGGATATTGATAATTTAATTTTGCTTAGCGAAATGTATAATGTCACGCTAGATGAATTAATAAAAGGAAACCAAAGCTTTAAAGAGAAAATACATATTGATGAAGATGAAGATTTTGAGAAAGAGAATGAATTTGGTTTCTACATTGGATTTGGTTTGCTAATTGTGAGTGCTTTCATTGATTATGAAGGAATGAAAGAGATTTTATTAGGAATTGCACTATTCATGATGGTTTTTTACTCTGACGTGAAGAAAGTTATTTTGAATGAGTTCAGATCGTTTTTTAAAAGAAAAGATATATATGATAAGAAGTGAGAAGAGTCCGTTATATTTCCTAGGAAAGAGTATAACAAGTAATTGAATTGTTTTATAATGATTTTGGGATGTTGATAGTATTTTAAAAAGTTTAAACAAGCATAACCCCGTTCTAAAGCTAGGACGGGGTTCAAAATCTAAGTTTTATTAAGCGTAAAGTTCTTTCAAATATTTTTACTTCAGTAAAGACTTCTAATAAAACATTACTTATTTATTACCGAGTTCTTCCGCTAAACCGATTAAAATTCCTTCGGTTCCACGAATGTAGCAGAGTCGATACGAGTTCTCATACTGAACTACTTCACCAACGAGCTGAGCACCATGCTTAGTCAGTCTCGATACCATTTCGTCAATGTCTTCGACGGTGAACATGACGCGCAAATAACCGAGGGCGTTTACAGGAGCTGTCCGGTGATCTGCTATAGTAGGTGGGGTGAGAAATCGCGAAAGTTCAATTCGGCTGTGGCCATCTGGCGTAACCATCATAGCAATCTCCACGCACTGAGTACCCAATCCGGTTACGCGACCAGCCCATTCACCTTCAACAGTAGCTCGCCCTTCGAGATTCAAGCCAATCTCCTCGAAGAAAGAGATTGCGTCATCAAGTGATTCTACAACGATGCTGACATTGTCCATTCGTAGTAATCGGTTGTTTGCCATAGTTTTTATCTCCTTTTATGTATAAATTTATTATTTAATTATCCTTATAATTATACTAAAATCTCTTCTAAACAAAAAACATCTTGTCACAGTGTAGGAAAATGTGACAAGGTGTTTTCGGGCATAGTATATAAAATCTTGTTAACGAATAACACTTCGTAAACCCTTTACTATTGAAATATTCGAGAACTTTATTTCGTGAATGCTATCATTTCAAGAATTTGATACTGTAATTGCTATTCGATAGAATAACTTCGACTTTCCCACAAAACAGTCCTACCCTGTTTCTATTTATATAGGAAGGAAATAGATTCATATATTTTTTAAAGTTTTACCGGTGGAAATTAACTCATCTGCACTAAAGGTTCAATTTTCGCCATAAATGATTGATGAAGTGCTTCAACACCCGTTACTAAATGAAGACGGTCAATAACGACAGATACTTTAATTTCTGATGTACTTACCATTTTAATATGAATATCTTCTTCTTTTAAAGTAGTGAACATATTCGCAGCAACTCCTGGGTTAGATACCATACCAGATCCTACAATTGATACTTTTGCTAAATGATTTTCATGTTCTACAGATTCATAGTGAAGTGCTTCTTGATTTTGTTCCAATACTTCTAATGTTTCTCTTAAATCATTAGAATGGATTGAGAAGGAGAGGTGAACAGTTCCTTCATTTGTAATACTTTGAATAATAATATCTACATTAATATGTGCTGCTGCTAATGTAGAGAAAACTGTTGAAAGTGCACCTTGTTCTAACCCTTTAATTGTGACACGTGTAATATTATCCTCAAATGCAATACCTTTAACGATTGATTGTTGTTCCATGTTACATTCTCCCCTTACAATTGTTCCGTTTTCTTGTTCCATACTTGAGCGAACTTCTAAAATTACATTATGATTTTTAGCAAATTCAACAGCGCGTGGGTGTAATACGCCAGCACCGAGGTTGGCAAGCTCTAACATTTCGTCATAAGAAATTTCATCTAATTTATAAGCATCTTGTACAACTCGTGGATCAGTCGTATATACGCCGGTCACATCCGTATAAATATCACATTTTTTTGCTTTTAGTGCAGCAGCTAATGCGACAGCAGTCGTATCGGAGCCACCGCGGCCAAGTGTGGTAATTTCATTTTCTTCACTTATTCCTTGGAAACCAGCTACTATAACAATCGTGCCTGCAGTAAGGTAAGACTGAATACGAGTGGTGTTAATGTCAGTAATCCGTGCACTACTATGTACAGATTCTGTCGTAATACCAGCTTGCCATCCTGTTAATGAAATTGCGTTATAACCTTTTGTTTGTAGTGCTATTGTTAATAATGAAATAGTTACTTGTTCTCCTGTAGATAGGAGCATATCCATTTCACGTTTACTTGGATTCTCAGTAATAGCGTTAGCAAGTGCTACAAGTTTATCCGTACTTTTTCCCATTGCTGAAACGACAGAGACAATACTATGTCCTCGTTCATATTCTTCAATAATTAAATTTGCTACATGTTGAATGCGTTCGACGCTTCCGACAGAAGTACCGCCAAATTTTTGTACAATCGTTTCCATTACAAATTCCTTCTTTCGTCCATTTTTAAGAATAGGTTAGGACATATACAAATCCCAATATTCCTGTAGTTACCAGAGAGAAAAACAAAAAACACCATCTCAAATAAGTGAGGATGGTGCTGTTACAGGAAAAGGGAAACAGAAAACGGAGCTAATAAAAAAACCGCCAAAAAAGGAATATCATAAAAATGATATCTCTTTTTTGTAGATAGCTCTTCATACGTACACGTCTGTACATATGACAGTTCTGTTTCTATTCGAAAACAGCCCCAATTGATAAATGCAGAGAAATTTATCAATTTCGGCAACACTTCCTTTCCTCTAAAATCATAGACATCTCTGTGTCTCCTTTAGAATACTTATAAGCGTTGCAACCTCTATCTCACGTTTTAGGCGAGAGTGTATGATTTATGAAGTTGTTGGTAACATTTGTTTTATAATAATTTAAATTTTTCAGGGAATCAAGTGTTTTTTGTATTTTTTTGAAATTCTATCTTTTTATTAAATTAGTTTGTGAAAAATGTAGCAAAATAAATTCATTGCATGTACATTGAAAATATAGCGCATGGGAGGTGGAAGGATGGGGAAGAAAAAACCTATTTATGTAGCAACAGAAATGAACACAACAATGGAGAAACTATGGGCATATACACAAGAGCCTGATATACATACAGAATGGGATGCTCGTTTTACTGAAATTTCGTATTTAGAAAAAAAAGAGGGAGAACCACAGAAGTTTTTATATAAAACAAAGATCGGATTTGGTCTTGAAATAGCCGGAGAAGGGGAATCGATAGGTGAAATAAGAAAAGAAACTGGGGAGCGCATTTCCTCTTTGAAATTTTGGACAGACAATCAATTATCACTTATACAAATTGGGCGTGGTTATTGGAAGTATACCCCGAATGGAGAACATATTCATTTTGAAACGCAATATGATTATGATACAAGGTTTGGTCGTATAGGAAATGTGATGGATTTATATATTTTTCGTCCACTATTAGGTTGGGCAACAGCATGGAGTTTTGATGCTTTAAAATTATGGTTAGAAAAGGGACTTCATCCAAAGTTGCTAATTAGAAGAACGATGACGTATTGGCTAGTTTGCTTTTTATTTGCTTTCGTATGGTTATATCAAGGGATTGTACCGAAATTGATGTTTACTCATTCAGAAGAAGTAAAGATGCTTTCTGCACTAATCGGATCGAATGAAAGTAGTATTTTTATACTTAAAATAGTTGGATTTTTAGAAATAATATGGGGTGTTATGTGGCTATTGCCACTTCAAAAGCGAAAACTATTTATATTGCATATTATATTGTTGATAGTTTTAACATTAGCGGCAGGATCGACGAATATCGCTAGTTTTACGCAACCGTTTAATCCGATTACATTAAATTTTCTTCTAATAGGGTTATCGATTGTCGGTTATATAAATAGCACTAATTTGCCAAGCGCAAAAAATTGCAAGAGGACGAGAAAGGGATAAGTATATGGTTAATATTTATGAAAGATTATTAGGGGATTCTTATAAAAGGCTTCATCCAAAATTGCAGGGACGATATGCGATAACAAAGGAAAATAGCTTTATTGGGGAAGGGGAAATGGATGAAATTTATGGGGGATCTTTTTTCGTTAAATTAATATTAAAAATTACATCGAAGTTCCGTATGTTTTTCTCTGAGCGAGGGCAAAAAGTTCCGTTTGTGATACATAATACCGCTGAGCGAGATGGACAGGGGAAAGAATTTGTACGGTGGAATCGTACTTTTTATTTTCATAATAAGAAAAGATATTTTAACGCTGTTATGAAATTGGATGAAGAGAATAATGAAATTGTAGATTATTTTGGTGAGCCACATATACTCGTTTCTACATTGAATTTCTATATTGATGAAAAAGGCGGGATACATATTTCCTCAAAGAAACAATGGTTTTATATGTTTGGTAGAAAAATCCCGTTACCAAAATTTTTATATGGAGAGGCAAAAATTGTTGAAAGTTATGATGATGCACTGCAATGTTTTCGAATTCATGTACAAGTACGGAATCCGTTAATTGGTTCGTTATTTTCATATAAGGGAACATTTGTGGAAAGGAAATAAACGAGATGAAAAATATACTATTTGGGCTTGCTTGTTATATTATATTTCTAATATACGAGTGGTCGAATGTAAATCCTGTTGAAGCAATCATATTGTTATCTATTTTGTTATTTATACCGATGTCATTTTGCATTATTGATAAGAAAACAAGAAATGGATCGTATGTATTATTTTATAAATTTGTATCGCTTTTATATCCAATTGCAGCAGTTAGTGCAATGCTAGCTTTCGTAACAAATCACTTTTTCTTTGCGCTACTTTGGTTTGTATATACAGGAATCGTTGCATTATTTGGTGTAAGTAGATTGCTAGAAAGAGGATGGAAGCCTCTAGAAGAAGTAGCTATAGATAGTGCGTTTATTTATTTGTTTTTAGGTGGTTTTTGGTTTTTTGCTTCAGTAGCAAAGGTTTCAATTATGCACTTTAGTTCTGACATTGTTTTACTTACAGCGGCACACTTTCATTATTCGGCATTTCTATTGCCGTTATCAGCTGGTTTACTTGGAAGAAAAAGAGAACAGGGAAGTAAGTTATATGATGCTATTATGTTTATCATCGTCATTTCTCCAATGACAGTTGCAATAGGAATTACGTATTCGAGGGTATTTGAATTTTTTGCAGTGTTCATATATTTATGTGCCATTTATGGATATGGAGTTTACGTGTGGAGAACGAAATTCAATACTATAAGTGCGAAGGTACTTTTAGTTCTTTCTGCTAGTACACTTATGGTAACAATAATGTTTTCACTCATATATTCATACGGGAATTTCAAACAAGTAATGACGATTACAATTGCACAAATGGTCTGGATTCACGGTGTTGTAAATGGAATTGGAGTAGCGTTACCAGCTTTTCTTGGTTGGATGATTGAAAAGAGTACTCCGAATTATAAATATTACGGGAAAACAATGAGCAGGTTAAGAGGAAATGCGACAGTTGGTGAAGCATTTTTACATAACAGAAATTTAATAGATAGCAAGGAATACAAAGGTTTAGTTGATAAAATGAATGATTTTCATAGTGAGGCATTTGACATGACGAAGATTCCTTTAAGTATTATTCGTTTTTATGAAAATACAAAAGAGTATGAGTTACAATCGCATATTAAATGGACTCGTTGGTTCCGCCCGGTTGCATTTTGTTATGAGAAAATGAGTAAGCGTGTAGGACAAATACATTTAGGAATGGGCGGCAAGTGGGAAACGATGCATGGCTCTATCATTGGGATAATAGATGAGAAGGATGGAAGAGAGAATGTAAGGGCTTGGCTAAGAAAAAATGAAGCAGGAGAGTCTGTTTTTGTAGCCCTCTATTCAAAGCATGCATACAAGAACGAGACATATATGAATATCGCATTGCCTTTACCATATTCGAATATGACTGGTATTTTGAAGTTGTACAATGATACGAACCAGTTAATGATTACAAGTAAGCTAAGAGAGCGTCGTAAGGGAGATGAAGGGATATACTTACATACCCGCTTCTTTACAATACGCTTACCATTAGCAGAGACTTTTATTATTAAAGAGAGAAAGGATCGAATATTAGAAGCTAATCATAGAATGTGGATATTTGGAGTTAATTTTTTAGAAATTGATTATGAGATTAAGAAAATAGAGGGAAAGTAAGAAAGGCTTGGAGAGATTCCAAGCTTTTTTACGTATGGATAATTGTCATAGCAACTTGTTTATCCAAGTCTTGGTCCCAAACACGCTGAATTTCAAACGTACCTTTTTCAAAAAATAATGGGAATCTCTCTTTAAACCAATCTTGCATAGGAAGATTGAGTGCTGTATCAATTGGCACCCATAATAATTCGCCTTCAGGAGGATTCAAAAGGAGTTCACCTTCAAATGAATCTGTCCAATAGTTAAATACCATATATCGAACATTTTCTTTCGGATTTACGTATTCATCTAATCCCTTAAAAGTTAAATTTGAAACAAGTAATCCAGTTTCTTCTTTTACTTCTCGTTTAGCAGCTTGAACGATACTTTCTGGAAAATCTACTTTACCGCCAGGAGCGATGTAACCAGGGAAGCCTAGATGATCCGGCCGTTGTATTAGTAATACTTCGTTATTATGCTGAATCATACACATTGTATAAATGCGGTGTTCGACGCTTTTCCAATTCGTGCTCATACGAATCTCTCCTCTTATATAATAAGAATCTTATAGTTTAACTATAGTTATTTGTTCCAAAAAATACAATAATAATACAAAATTATACAAAATTCGATTGACTATTACTAATTTTCAGAACTATAATTAGTCTGTTACATAAAAACATTGTACTTGAGAGGGGAATATATTCTATGAAAAATAGAATAATCGCAGCAGGAATAATTGCAGCTAGTATATTATCTTATTCATCTAGTAGTTTCGCACAAACAAAAACATTTCCAGATGTCCCAGCAGGGGGCTGGGCAGAAGGTTCTATTTACTATTTAGTAGAGAAAGGTGCAATTAAAGGTAATGATGCAGGAATGTTCGAGCCTGGAAAAGAAATCACTCGTGCAGAAGCAGCAACAATTATTGCGCAAACTTTAAAGTTACCGATTGATAATGCGGCTCAGCCAACCTTTACAGATTCTAAAACTCATTGGGCAACTCGATTTATTGCCGCTGTAGAAAAAGCAGGAGTAATTGCAGGGAAAGGAAACGGGATTTTTGATCCAGACGGTAAAATTGACCGAGTTTCTATGGCAGCGATGCTTGTTGGGGCGTATAAATTAGATGCGAAAGTAAAACAACCATTACCAACAAAATTTGCAGATTTAAATCCTAGTTGGGGAAAAGATAAAGCGAACATTTTAGTAGAATTGAATATTTCACAAGGTGTAACTAGTACAGCTTGGCTACCTAATAAAACTGTAACGAAGGCAGAAGCAGCGCAATTTATTGCAAAATCAGATTCTCTTAAAATTCCAGATGCATTAGAAGGAAAAGTAATTATTATTGATCCAGGTCATGGTGGGAAAGATTCTGGGAAGCCGACACAAGGATTATATGAAAGTGATATTGTATTAGATACATCGAAAAGATTACAAAAATTACTAGATAAAAATACTCCATTCCATGTGTTGTTAACACGTGAAACGGATATCCGTCTTGGTGAAAATCAACCTGAGGACCTTAAAAACCGTGTAGAGTTCGCGAAAGAGCATAATGGAGATATTTTTATAAGTATTCATGCAAATGGCTCTAACAATCATGATGGATATGGAACGGAGACTTTTTATTATAAAGGATCTGAAACGAAAGAATTAACTGAACGTGAAAAAGATAGTCGTATGTTAGCAGAGAAAATACAAAAACGAGTAGTTAAAGCTCTAGATACAAGAAATCGTGGTGCGAAACCAGAAGACTTTTATGTACTAAGAGAAAATGAGATGCCTGCAGTATTAACTGAACTAGCATTTTTAGATAATAGTGCAGATTATGAGAAGTTGGCTTCAGAATCAGGAAGACAAATTGCTGCTGAAGCAGTTTATGCTGGTATTTTAGATTATTATGAGTGGAAAGGTTTCAATGTTTCAAAATATCGTTTGGCTAAATAAAAACATCTTTTGCTAAGCCCATCTTCTATATAGAGATGGGCTTTTCATATGAGTTTATATAATTTTGTATCAAAATAAAAAGATATATCGTATTATGCTGATTATAAATAAAATAATGGTAGATTAGTTTATTTGTATCACGTATACTTTTACTGTTGACTAATTAAGAGTTTGTTAGTTTGATAGGGAAAATTTTATTATAAAGGGAGGCAAGTTAACACGGGACAAGCATATACATAACGTGTTAAAAAATATGAAAAAAGTTATTTCTAATGTGTTAGCAGTGACAGTCGCACTTCAAGTAGTGATGGCTCCGGCAACTTCATTTGCAGCTGAAAAAGAATTTCCAGACGTTCCGAAAGATCATTGGTCGTATAAAGCAATTACTAATTTAACATCAAAAGAAATTATTGCAGGATATGATAATGGTAAGTTTGGATTCGGGGATGTTGTAAATCGTGAGCAAGTAGCCGCATTAATATATCGTGCATTAAAACCAGAAGCGAAAAGCGAATATAAAAATCCATACTCTGATATTAACGAAGGGACAACAATGTTCCAAAAAGAAATTTTAGCTTTAACAGATATGGGGATTTTCGTAGGTGATGGTAAAGGAACATTTAGACCGAAAGAATCTTTAACTCGTGCTGAAATGGCTGTAATTTTACAGAAAGCCTGTAAACTAAAAGTAAAAGCTAATCATACATTTAATGATGTTCCGAAAGATCATTGGGCAAATGAAGCGATTAGTGCATTAGAGTCTAACGGTGTTGCTGCAGGTAATGGAGCAGGTGCATTTAATCCAACAGGTGTTTTAACACGTGAAGAATATGCACAATTTTTATATAACGCCATGGCATCATATATCGATTTAGATGTAACATTACCTTCTAATGTAACAGCTCAAGAGATTGATAATTATATTAAAAGATATCATCCCGATAGTCCGCTTGTTGGAGTTGGACAAGACTTTATTAAAGCGCAAAACGAGTATGGCGTGAACTCTTTATATTTAGCAGCACATGCAATCTTAGAGTCTGGATACGGGAAATCAGAAATTGCATATCGTAAACATAATTTATTTGGACTACGAGCGTATGATTGGGATCCATTCGCACATGCAAAATATTTACCATCTTATGGATTAAGTATTTCATATAATGCTGATTATGTGAGAAAGAATTACTTAGAACAAGGTGCTAAGTATTTCAAAGGTTACACATTACCTGCGATGAATGTAATGTATTCAACTGATAAAGAATGGGCTGGCAAAATTGCTAATATTATGGAACGTATTAAGCCTTTCAATAACAAGGATTATCAAAATGTCAAACGATTACCGAAAAACCCTAATACATTAAATGTAGATGCATTAGGCGAAACAATTCCATATAAAGATTATGCAAAAGACGCAAAAACTACTGTTCAGTCGGTAGGGTCTTACTATCAAGTTCCATTCCCGTTTAACAACCCAATTAAGAGTGTACCAAACGTTACACAAAATGAAGTTGGAAAATTAGAAAATGGTACAAAAGTAAACGTATATCGTGAAGATCCAAATGGCTGGGTAGAATTCTCACTTGAAAATGCTCCAGAAAAATATTGGACATTGAAGAAGAACTTAAAATTATAAATAAAAAAGGTGTTTTCATATATGAAAACACCTTTTTTATTTATATTCAACACGTAATATGTGTAGATTCATTATGATGTTCTTTTTTATATTTCTACCAATAATTTAACAGTTTCATATATAATTAAAGTTATTAAAGATTGAATTTTCTGTGTTTGTTTTTGGTATTGACTTAATTTGAAAAGAGGAGAGAGATATGCAAGGAGAAATACCAACAGAGAAAAATTTAGGTTATGTCGGTAAATTGTTATTGCCAGTTAAAGTGTCACCGCACTTTAAGTTTTTATGGATTGGGCAATTACTTTCGACTTTAGGTAGTTCGATAACGATGGTTATTCTGCCAGTCGTTGTGTATTCATTAACTGGTTCAACAGTTGTAATGGGAATGACTATGGCAATGTACATGCTTCCTAATATTCTTGCGTTACCGTTTGCTGGATTAGTCGTGGATCGAATTGACCGGGTGAAATTGATGTTATTTACAGATATAATCCGCTGCATATTAATGCTATTACTTGCAACGCTTATATTTATGGACGTTTTAACAATTTCACTTCTATATGTACTCGTAGCGTTATATGGACTTATGGAAGGGATATTTCAGCCGGCGTATTCAGCTGTAAGAGCGAAAGTATTTGTACCGGAAATTCGAAATGCAGCTAATGCATTAACGCAAATGAGTAATCAAGGAATACGATTAATTGGCCCAGCACTTGGTGGGTTAATAGTATCGGTTACATCTGCAGGGATAGGATTCGGACTAGATGCAGCAACGTATTTGTTATCATTTTTATGTTTATTATTTTTAAAAGAAATTAAGTTTAAAAAAGTAAAACCCATTGAAAAGAGTAAGATCGATTACAAACAAGAGTTTATGGAAGGTATTTTAGTTTTAAAAAGTCATCCGTGGTTGTGGATTACCATTCTAGTCTTTTCTTTCGTTAATATTTGTTATGCAGGCATTATCGTTGTATTAATTCCATGGTTGTTTAATGTTCATCATCATTTTGAAGCTTACGTGTATGGCTTAGGTATGGCTGCTTCTGGTGCTGGAGCTGTAATTGCAGCACTAATTTTTGGTGGGAGGCAGCGGTGGCATAAGAGAGGATTACTTGCGTATGGTGGTGTTTTAATTAGTGGAATGGCGTTATTAATTATGCCTTTCGTTTCTTGGGCACCCGCCTTAATTGGATTAATGGCAATTGAAGGATTCGGTATCATGATATTTGGGCTTATTTGGGAAACAAGTTTACAAGAGCTTGTACCAGAAGAAGCTTTTGGAAGAGTGGCAAGTCTTGATATGTTAGGCTCATTTGCTTTATTACCATTAGGGTATGTGGTGGTAGGCTGGTTAGCTACTGTAATAGGTGGAAAGATAACAATTATAATGCTAGCTATTTTAGTACTCATAACAATTGGAATGGCATTGTCTGTACCAAGTATTCGGCGGTTCGATTGATTATGTAGGCAAAAAGGGGAAATGGTATATGACTATAGAAAATCTACATGATTTAGTAGTACATGAGTTGGGATGTAAATACGTTTTGGGAGAAAAGGTATTTGAAGCAAGGAATTTCACGGTGTATATTGCTACTCCTATAGAAAATAAAATGACATATAATCGATTCATCTTAATTAAGCATTTGTCTAATGAAGAGCCTTCCGTACATGTTTGGGACAAAAAAATCTGTGTAGACGCTACAAAAATACATATTGCAAAAGAAGTGACAGAAGCAATTCAATCGGGTTTTGTAAATAAAGAGTAAGCCCTAATCAAATTAGGACTTACTCTTCATTAAACACAAATGTTTGCTTCATTTTTTTACTCTCATGTACTGGATGACCGTTGTAAGAGAAATTCTTTTCTTCCCAAGTAATGACAACTTTAAAATTATGGCTATTAAAGTCTAATGGGAATACCATGTAGTCAAAGCTTGTATGACTTTTTGAAACGTTGTTATTAGATGAAGTAGGATTAAAGGTAGCTTTAGATGTAGGTGTGTTATCAAGTATTTCCACCGATACATTTGCAACATCATTACCAATATTTTTTAAGAGTAAACTATACGTGTCATATACACCTTGTTTTGGCTGCACGGCTTGCTTGTTTGAGTTATGAGATTTGTCAATTTCGATATACCACTGTTTAGACTTTGACGCAATTGGTAGTGATTGAAATGTGTATGCACTAGCTTGTATTGGTAGTGCTAAGCAGATTAGTGCAAAGAGAGAAAATATTTTTCGTTTCATTTTTAGAGAGCTCCCATTCTTTAATGGATTTATTTGTTATTATCTTCTCTTTTTAAGATAATATACCATGTAGTTTAGGGGAGGGTATATTGAAAGAATTAGTAAGTATGGGAAGCAGCATGTTTCTACAACTGTTATTTTTGTATATATTTATTTCTGTTGTTTTATTGGAACTCAATCCATGGTATGCGGTAGTGGTTTATGTGGCTATTGCTATAATCAGTCTTCTGCTAGGGATATACTCGATTGCTTTCCCTATGAAGAGTAGCTTGAATACTATTTTTCTAACACTACCAGGTGGAATTATAATAACATTATTTTCAATATTAATTATTGGATTTACAGTGTTTGCTTACTTTTTACGAGAAGGAGATATTCCGCCTGTAATTCGTTTGTAGTATAAGTGAATCGATAGAGCTCCTATCTTTTCGTTATTAATCTTCCCAAGTATGTCACACGCACATTAAAAAAAACAAGGAAACTGTGTAGAGATTTTTCGGCATAGTTTCCTTATTTTGTTTTTTTTGATTAATAATAAATGCTTGCTAAAGGATACGAAAAAGCATATCAGGGGGATTAATTTATTAATATAAAGTAGCGTCCAACTTATAAAAGATAGATAGAGGTGGAGGGGTACGAGTATTAGTTAAAAGAGATACTAATATGAAAAAATTACCAATAAATATGTTAAAATAACATTGTCATATAACAAGGGGGATTCGTTTGATGGAAAAAGAGCATCTTGCTAAAGTAGATTTAACGAAAAGAATTGATTCGAAATCTAAGTACAATAAGAAACTTGAAAAATATCAAATGCGTTTATTGGCACTACAACAAATATTAAAAGAAGAGAAAATAGCCGTTATGATGGTTATGGAAGGTTGGGATGCGGCAGGTAAAGGCGGAGCAATTAAGCGAGTGACTGAACATCTTGATCCACGCGGATTCCAAGTAAATCCAATTGGAGCACCTGCTCCTCATGAAAAACGGTATCATTATTTGCAACGTTTTTGGCGGAAACTGCCTCAGTACGGGCAAATTACTATATTCGACCGTTCATGGTATGGGCGTGTATTAGTTGAACGTGTTGAAGGCTTTGCTACAAACGAAGAGTGGACGAGAGCGTATGATGAAATTAATGATTTCGAAAAACTATTAACAGATGATCATTACATAATAGGAAAGTTTTTCTATCATATTAGTAAAGATGAGCAGTTAAAGAGATTTACAGAAAGAGAGAACAACCCTCTTAAAAGGTGGAAAATTACAGATGAAGACTGGCGAAATCGTGAAAAATGGGATGAGTATGTCGAAGCAATAGAAGACATGTTTGAAAATACAAATAAGCCGAATGCAAAATGGCATATTATCGCGAGTAATGATAAATTATACGCCCGTTTGAAAACATTGAAAGTAATTATTTCATTAATTGAGGATTATTTCTTAGAGCATAATATAGAATTACCTTCTTATTATAATGAAATAAAAGAAGGAAAGAAAAAGAAAATTGAATCTGTGCAAGATGCAGGAGTCAAATAGTAAAAAGGTTTGTATAGGAAATATGAAGGGAAGCTGTCTTGTAATTGGGTAAACCCAAATTACAAGACAGCTTTTTTAGTTAGAAACATTTTACAATTTACAGAATAAGGTATATAATCAATAATCATATTAACGTTGTTAATATGATTATTGATTATATACTGTGTGGGGGTCTTATTTTGAAGGGAAGAGATGTTGTTTTAGGTTTATTAATGGAAAAAGAATTGTCTGGTTATGACATTAAAATTGTGTTTGAGGATGTATTTACTTACTTTTTTGATGGAAGCTTTGGAATGATTTATCCAACGTTACGACAATTGGAAAAGGAGGGGAAAATTAAAAAAGAAATTGTCATGCAAGAAGGTAAACCGAATAAGAAAATGTACTTTATTACAGATGAAGGGCGTGAAGAGTTTTATAAATACATGCAAACGGATGTAGAGAAAGACGTTTTACGTTCAGATTTTTTAATGAGGATGTATTTTGGTAATTATAGTGATGATAGGGCGATAAAAAAATGGATTGAAGACGAAATTGAAAGGAAAGAAGCGTACATTGCGGATCTTCGTTTGAAATATGAAAAATGGAGAGAAGGTATTACTTTCGTTGAAGAAATTTCGCTCGATGTAGGTATTGCATCATATAGTGCACAAGTAGAGATGTTGAAGAGGAAGTTACAGCAATTAGAAGCAAAAGAAAACAATAAAACGGAAGAATGAAAAACACGTTCACAATAAATAAAGGGGTAGATTAACATGGAGCAGTCAAAGGGTATTAAGATTGTCTTTTTAATGTGCTTAGGTATTTTTCTTTGTATGATTGATACAACGATTATGAATATAGCTTTACCAGCAATACAATCGAGTGTAAATACTTCATTAGAGAAGATGTCTTGGGTATTAAATGTTTATACAATGACGATTGCAGTACTCGCAATCCCGCTAGGACGGATAGCTGATATTTTTGGGAAAGCAAAGGTGTATATTCTCGGTTTAATTATTTTTGGTGGTGGATCAGTGCTTTGTGCTTTTGCTAATACAGGTGACTTCCTTATTTTTTCTCGTTTTATACAAAGTGTTGGAGCAGCAATTTTATTTCCGACAAGTATGGTAATTGGTGTATCAGCTATGCCGTTAGCAAAGAGGCATGTTGCACTTGCTATTTTAGGAGTAACGCAAGGATTGTCAGCTGCACTTGGTCCGGTAATAGGCGGAATTATTACGCAAAATGTAGGGTGGAGATGGGTGTTCTTCGTCAATGTTCCGATTTGCATTCTTGGAATCATTTTATGCTGTATTATGTTACAAGTAAAAAATGAAGAACGTATTATTTCAAAAATTGATTGGATTGGACTCATATTAAGTAGTTTAGCGATTTTTTCTTTTACTCTCGTATTAGTGAAAGGCAATACGTGGGGATGGCAAAGTAATATCGCTGGGTCTTGTTATGCAATTAGCACTATTTCTCTTATTCTATTTGTTCTAGTGGAACGAAAGATTCATAATCCGATGGTGAATTTAAAATTATTTAAAGATCGAATGTTTGTAGGGGCGTCTATCGTTGTTATATTAAGTAATTTATTTTTAATTGGAGTAACTGTATTACTTCCAACATTCTTGACAAAAATACAATACCGAACGGAAATTGAAGCTGCTTTTTTAGTGACACCTATTTCAGCGATGATATTTTTTGTCTCACCAGTTGCAGCAACTTTAATTAAAAAATTTGGAAAAGTAACTATTATTTTGTCAGGGTTTCTTGTTATGGGCCTATCCTACTATTGGTTGCAAATGATTGACGTCAATTCAACAAATATAGAAATTATTATTCCGTGTATGATATTAGGTGTTGGATATGGTTTAGTAGTGGGACCAATTACAGTTTTAAGTGCATCTTCGTTTGAAGGAGAATTATTAACTGCTTCTCAAAGTGTTGTATCAATGTTGCGGCAAGTAGGGATTGTATTAGCGGTTGCAATATTTGTATCTAATTTAACTCACAACTTATCTTTAAATAAAGAGAATGTATATCGTTATGCAGAAGAAAAAGTGCGTAATATTCATGTGAATAGTGCTCAGCAAGCTGAGATATTACAGGTAACAAAAGAAAAAATAGAGAAACAAAGTATAGAAACAAATGTAGAAAAGAAACAAAATGAAACATTGGTGGGATTAAGTAAAGAGAAAAAAGACGAACTAATTCACCAAAAAGTGGATGAAGTATTAAGTGGTGTTCCAGTAGAATATAGAGATATAAAAAGAGAAGAAATTACGAATCAAGTAACAAAAGAAGTTGAAAAACAAGAGGAGAGTATAAAGAAAGAAGTACTTGTATTTTCAAAAGATGTAAGTCGGTATGCCAAAAATAAGATGGCTATGAGTTTTACTGATTTATATAGAGCGAGTGTTCCAGTTATTTTAATTTGTGCTTTAGTAAGTTTGTTATTTTGGGAAGGGAAAGCTTTAAGTAACAGAAGAGACAAACGAATAGCAGGGGAAGTGTAAAGAAAAACAGGCTATAATTAGCCTGTTTTTCTTTACACTATTATGGAAGATCTGGGTTTAGTTCATTAAACTTATTACTACAATGTCTTTTATTATTAAAACCAGCAAAATCAATTCCGACGTAATTTAAAATTGAAGTGTTATTTTCAATTTCATCAATATGTTCTAAATTTCTTAAATAACTGGGAGATGACAATTGAAAAATAGTATGATTTGATATTAAGATTGTTAAAAAGAGAATGTGTAAAGGAGTTAATATGAGATTTCTAATTGAATATAAAGATTTGAAAAGTAAGGAGGGAAAAAATAAAACCTTAAATGTACTTGATACATTTTTAAACGAACACTTAATTGATAAATATCATGGACAAACCTTCGATACAATTCTGGTCAGATTTATTAATAATTCACCTGTAACACGGAAATTAAAAAATAAATCTCTTTATAAAATAATAGCTGAGATTGAATTAATAGAGGACTTTAAAAGTAGTAATAAATTAAATTTTGAGGAATTTCAAATAGCGTTATTAAAAATAGAAGAAGCAATAAAAAAAGTTCGGCATATTAGGTTGAAAGAACCTTTAGATTATAAAGAGAGTGAGCTTTTAAATGATTATTATAAAGCAATTGAAAAAGCACCGAAAAATTTGGAAGAGCTAAAGGATTATGCTCGAGAAGAAGAAAAAAAGAAATTTTATAATAATGCAAAACGAAGCGATTGTTTAATCTATAAGTATAAAACTAATCCAACGGAATTGAACAGAAATATAGTTGGTATTCGGATATATGACCAACTTGAAAATGGAATATTAGCACCTTTTGATTATATCTATTCGGAGTTATTTAGTAATTTGCTGAGGCGTGCCAAGGTGAAACTTCCAAATTACAGTGAAATATACGTTAATATTGGCGAAACGATAGAAGATGCAAAACAAGAAATATCATTAGAAACATGGCATAAATACACATATGCTACATTGAATATATCTAAGTATACATGTAGCGACAAATATGAAAAATCCCAAATGCTTTTTGAGAGTGTATGTGATGGAATGAGACTAATTGCAGAGTTTGATCATTTAGAAAAAGAGAAAATAGAAAAAGTAATTAATTATATAAAAAATAATGGAGAAGATATTGATTTAGTTTATGCAGAAAAGGAGAATAAAAACTACAGGGTTGAAGTTATTTATAAAGTTCCTAAAGATTTTAGAGATGAAGCGGAATATAGACTTAAAGTAACAGATTTAAAATCAGGGAATATAGAAATTGTTCATATTGACTTTATTGATACATATTGGGCACCCTATAGCTTTGGGAAAATATTAATAAAAAAAGAAGAAATTATTATTAAAGGCAGAGAAAGTTTCAGAGCAGAAATCTCGAGAAAACGAGATAAATTACCTTCAGAATATAGTTTTAAAATTTCAGAGATTTTTTAAGTCTATTTATTTTAGAAATACCTTCATTTCTAAAATAAGGAATGAGGGCATATTTGTATTTAAATGAGACGAATCAAAGAGAAGTAATAAAACTACCATAATTATTGAATATGAAACAATAATTATAGTACATTAACAATGAGAATTCATTATATAAAGTAGGTGGAAAAAATGATAGATACAGCAGACGCTTCATTAAGTAATCACATATACACCGAAGAAGAGCAACAAAAATTATATAAACGAACGTTAATAATCGTAAGTATTTCACAAATGTTCGGCGGAGCAGGGTTAGCCGCTGGAATTACAGTAGGTGCATTACTTGCACAGCAAATGCTTGGGACGGATGCGTATGCAGGATTACCGGCTGCTATGTTTACAATGGGATCTGCGGTAGCGGCTTTCTTTGTTGGGAAGTTATCGCAAAAATATGGTCGCCGAATAGGACTTGCAACAGGGTTTATAGTAGGAGGACTAGGAGCTATTGGAGTTGTATTGGCTGCGTTAACAAATAGTATTATTCTATTACTAGTTTCTTTACTCATATACGGTGCAGGTACAGCCACGAACCTACAAGCTCGTTATGCTGGTACCGATTTAGCAGATAAGAAGCAGCGAGCAACTGCTATTAGTATTACGATGGTTATGACGACTTTTGGTGCGGTGGCTGGTCCGAATTTAGTAGGTGTAATGGGGGATTTTGCTGATTCAATTGGAATTCCTAACCTTGCTGGTCCTTTCATATTATCAGCAGCGGCATTTATACTTGCGGGTCTTTTTCTTTTTGTTATGCTTCGTCCAGACCCGTTAATTATTGCTAACATAATAGAAACATATAAACAAGAACATACATATAAAGGGCAACCAGTAACAGAAGAAATAATAGAGAATAAGCGTGGTGTTACCGTTGGAGCAATCGTAATGATACTTACTCAAATAGTGATGGTTGCGATTATGACGATGACGCCAGTTCATATGGGGCATCATGGTCATGGTTTAAGTGCAATAGGGCTTGTAATTGGTTTTCATGTAGGTGCAATGTATCTTCCGTCTCTCGTTACAGGAATGTTAATTGATAAAATCGGCCGAACTACGATGAGTATAGCTGGTGGAGTAATTTTACTAGCGGCGGGTGTCATAGCTGCGATAGCGCCGAGTGATTCTTTACTATTATTAATTGTTGCTCTGTCTTTACTTGGGTTAGGGTGGAACCTCGGTTTAATAAGTGGTACAGCTCAAATTGTTGATGCAACTATACCTTCTACACGTGCAAAAACACAAGGGAAAATAGATGTATTTGTTGCGTTAGCTGGAGCTTCTGGTGGAGCGATGTCAGGTATGGTAGTAGCTAATTCAAGTTATGCGGCATTATCATTAGCGGGAGGAGTGTTAGCATTATTGCTAATTCCTGTTGTGATGTGGTCTCGGACAGGTGAATAAGCCTAAGATAAAAGAAGTAGCATTCAAAGGGAGGTAATCAATCTTTGAATGCTGTTTTTTTGCGATTAACTAATAGTTTAACTGGAATCGTTCATATATTTTGAGCTGTGATAGATATATTCAGGAAATCATTGATGTAATTTCATTTACCGTAATGTTAGCTGTATAAAAAAGTGTTAGTCTAAACCCCACTCCACAATAAGCCCTAAATGCGTAAGTCCACCACCAAATCCGTATAGCAAAAGTGTGTCTCCGTTATTTAATCTTCCTTTTTTTCTAGCTAAATCTAAAGCGAGTGGAATAGAGACGGAAGATGTATTCCCCATATCTTCCACACTCGTTAATGTTTTTTGAATAGATATTTTTGATTTTTCGCAAATAGATTCAATCATTCTTAAGTTAGCACTATGTGGTATGAACCATTCTATATCATCTATTTGCAAATTTGCAGTATGTAATAGTTCTTTTATGCCGTATGGTACTGTTCGTACAGCCCATTTATATACTTCTCTTCCATTTTGAACAATTTTTTCACTTGTTTGTAGTGGTGTGCCATTCATAGTAGTAGATAAGTTTGTTCTGTATAGATGAATGCCACCGTCACCGTTTGTTCCCATGTGAGCAGCGATAAAGCTTGGTTTGTTTTCATCTCTTTCTAATAAAATAGCTCCAGCGCCATCACCGAACAAAATACAGGACGTTCTATCGGTGTAATCAGTAACTTTAGATAATGTCTCTGTCGCTATGACGAGTACTTTTTGATGTGATCCAGAAGTGATTAAGCTATTACCGACATGCAGTCCGTATGTGAAACCAGCGCAAGTCGCATTTAAATCAAAAGCTAGTGTATGAGGTATGTTGAAGTATTGTTGTATTTGGCAAGCAACACTAGGGAAAACATAGTCAGCAGTAGTTGTAGCGACGATGATACAGTCAATATCCTCTAAGTTTTTCTTATATGTTGTACACAAATTTTCGATTGCTTTAATGGCTAAGTGTGAGGAGTATTCGTCTTCGTTAGCAATTCTTCTTTCTTTCATGCCTGTTCTTTGTACAATCCATTCATCATTCGTATGGACCATCTTTTCTAAATCGTTATTAGACAATACTTGATCTGGAACATAAGTACCAATTGCGGTAATACGAGATTTAGAATTCATAGGAACATCTCCTAACTTATTTTTATAACCTGATACTAATATCAGGTTATAAAAATGTCAATAAAGATTTTCTGTTCAATGAAATTAATATATTTTAATAAATGGAAAGGGATTTGAGGAGTGATGTCCAAATAATATACGGAAAGCTTCTAAAATTGATACTTTGAAGGGGTCTGAGATTCTTGAAAAGAATCATTTATTCGTTGTCTCTTGTTTTAATTTGTAGCTTTACTTTTTTTATTTTGCCAGAGAAATCTTATGCTTGTGACTGTATTAATGTATCACCAGAAGATGCATTTCAAAAAAATGATGTGGTGTTTGAAGGTAAGGTGTTAGAAGTTCAAGAGAAAGGTGAAGGCGGAATTAAAACATTATTTGAAGTGAAGAAAATTTGGAAAGGGACAAGTTCTTCGCGAATTATTATATATACAAGTGTAAGTAGCTGTGCATTTCGTTTTGCAAAGGGAGGAGAGTACTTAGTCTTTTCTTCTTATAGAGGAGAGGAAAAGTTAGAGACATCTATCTGCAGTGGAACGAAGAGATTAGATGAGGCAGAGATTGAGAAAAATGCTTTAAGTCATATTGCAAAAGAGTCTGTTCCAACGAAGAAAGTGAATTTAAAAGGGGATATGGTGAGCGGCTTAAGTTTGTGGCAAGTTGTGGTTATTGTTATAGGTGTATTATTCATTGTAGCTGTTGTTATTTTTATTGTGAGAAGAACTCGCAAAAAATGACGATTAAAGTAAAAATATAAAGATTTTCTTTCGGTTTCTATAGGTGGTTTAATCTTGTGAAAGCGAATTACTTATGCTACACTTTATGTAACTTAAAATGAACGGAGGGGCTTCCTTTGATCTTAATCAGATTACGTCTCAATACTTTGTGCCGATAATTGAATAGCGCTCAAAGGCTCTGTCTGTGTACAGAGTGAACGGGATTGGTCTGCCTATTTTAAAGGAACTCTTTATTAAGCTTATATGTGAAAAAGAGGGAGGGACGAATACGCCCTCTTTTTGTTTTGCCTTTATAAATAGAATGGGATAGTATAGGTGAACGCTTGTTGGATACGTATACTATCTTGGGACTTTTTGACCATGTATAGGACGAAAGCACTGCTTTCTTCTATTTCTTTGGTGAACCCTTATCCGTTTACGAAAACATAGGCAGTGACCTGTGTTTTTTATTTTGCGTAATCGAAATGGAGGAATAAATATATGGAAGAATTATTACAAAGAGCAATATTAGTTGGAGTAAATTTAGGTAAGGAAGCTGATTTTGCATATTCGATGGAAGAGTTAGCAAATCTTACGGAAGCTTGTGATGTGGAAGTAATCGGTCAAGTGACGCAAAATTTACAACGAGTAAATCCGTCGCATTATATTGGAAAAGGGAAGATTGAAGAAGTAGCAGCGTATGTGAAAGAAGCAGATGCAAATATGGTCATCTTTAATGACGAATTATCTCCTTCACAAATTCGAAATTTAGAAGAGGATTTAGATTGTAAAGTAATTGATCGTACCATTTTAATTTTGGATATTTTTGCGCAGCGTGCGAAAACGAAAGAAGCGCAGTTGCAAGTAGAGGTGGCCCATCTTCAGTACATGATGCCTCGTTTAATCGGTCTTCGTGAATCTTTAGGAAGACAAAGCGGGGGAGTTGGCACGAAAAATAAAGGCGTCGGTGAGAAGAAGTTGGAATTAGACCGTCGTAAAATTGAAGAACAAATTGCAGCTCTAAATAAAGAATTAGAGGCACTTGTTGCACAGCGTCAAACGCAGCGTAAACAACGTAAGAAAAATGAAATGCCAGTTGTATCATTAGTAGGATATACGAATGCAGGTAAATCAACGATAATGAATACAATGCTTGAAATTTTTAATGGTACTGTAGAAAAACAAGTATTTGAAAAAGATATGTTATTTGCGACGTTAGAGACATCTGTACGAAATATTGATTTGCCGGATAATAAATCATTTTTATTAACGGATACTGTTGGATTTGTAAGTAAATTACCGCATCATCTTGTGAAAGCATTCCGTTCAACGTTAGAGGAAGTGGCGGAAGCAGATTTACTTATTCACGTTGTAGATTACTCAAATCCCAATTATGAGCAATTAATTGATATTACAAATGAAACGTTAAAGAAAATTGGCGTGGAAAATATCCCGACGATTTATGCATATAACAAATCAGATTTGGTAGATGTTGAAATTCCGAAAGTGCAAGAAGATCGCGTTTATCTATCTGCGAAGAAACATGTTGGAATTAAAGAGCTTGTAGAAGTAGTTCGCTCACACATTTATAAAGAGTATACGACGTGTGAAATGTTAATTCCGTATGATCAAGGGCAGGTAGTTTCGTATTTCAACAATCATGCACACGTTTTATCTACGAGTTATGAAAACGAAGGTACGAAAATGGCACTAGAATGTAAGACGAGTGATTATGAGAAATATAAGCGTTTTTCTATTTAATAAAAAAAGGCGATCCTAATATGTTTTAGGATCGTCTTTTTCTTCATAATTGCAAGCCTTCCTTTCGTCCTGCCTTAGTATAAAAGAAAATACAAAGAGTTCATATGAATAAATCCGACAAAGCACATAGAAAAAATATATTTTTTTAGAAGTTGAATTTCTGGAAAAAGAAATGAAACCAGTATAGAATAGAAATGTTTCAAAACTCAGAATTTATTCTGATTAAAGTCTAAATTTATTACAATAACTGTAATAAATATACATTTTGTACAGGAAGGAGAAATACACATATGCAGGCAGTTTCACAAAAAAATACAGTAGAAACACCGACAATATATCGAATATTATTTGCGATTAGTTTCGGACATTTTTTGAATGATTCGATGCAAGCAGTTGTGCCAGCGTTGTTTCCTATTTTGGAAAAAACGATGAATTTATCCTATATGCAAGTAGGGTGGATTGCGTTTGCGTTAAATATGACGTCATCGATTATGCAGCCGGTTTTTGGGATGTATTCAGATAAGAAGCCGTCACCATTTTTATTACCGCTCGGTATGTTTTCGAGTATGCTTGGGATGATTGGACTCGCATTTGCACCGAACTTTATAGTTGTTATTATTTCTGTTTTATTTATTGGATTAGGTTCCGCGGTCTTTCATCCGGAGGGCGCTCGTGTTGCTTATATGGCAGCCGGTGCAAAACGAGGTTTAGCACAAGCGATTTATCAAGTGGGGGGAAATACAGGGAATTCTCTAGCACCTATTTTTACAGCATTAATTTTCGTTCCGCTCGGTCAAATTGGTTCTTTAGGTTTTACAGCCTTTGCAGCAGTAGGAATTGTATTACTAATTTTCGTATCAAATTGGTATAAAAATGAATTAGCCACTGGTGCTGTAAGAAGGAAAAAGAGGGCTGCACTTGAGGCTGAAAATGCGATTGTAAGTACGCACATTAAATTTGTTATTATACTTCTTGTTTTTCTAACATTTGTACGTTCTTGGTACGGTGCTGGTATCGGGAATTTCTATCAATTTTATTTAATAGAGCATTACGGTTTATCTATAAAAAATGCACAGTATTTCGTCTTCGCTTTTATGATTGCTGGTGTATTAGGTACTTTCTTTGGTGGTCCGCTAGCGGATCGATTCGGTAAGAAAAAGATTATTGTCTTTTCGATGCTCGGTTCAGCACCGCTTGCACTATTGTTACCTCACGTTTCTCTTATGTGGGTTGTACCGTTATTTTTATGCATTGGATTTATTAGCTCTAGTAGTTTTAGTGTAATCGTTGTATATGCTCAAGAACTTGTTCCAGGGAAAGTTGGAATGGTGTCAGGATTAATTGTCGGTCTTGCGTTTGGTCTTGGAGCATTAGGTGCTGTAGTCCTTGGGAAATTAGCTGATATGTATAGTCTTCAATTTATTATGCTATTATGTAGTGGTTTACCATTAATTGGACTTACTTCATTGTTACTGCCAAATGATAAGAAAACGATAGAATAGGGGATGCGCTATGAAATTATGTGAAAACGTTACAGAATTAATAGGAGATACACCTGTTGTCCGATTATCTAAATTTATTCCAGAGGACGCAGCGGATGTGTATGTAAAACTGGAAATGTTTAATCCGTCACGCAGTGTGAAAGATCGTGCTGCTTATAACTTAATTCATATTGCCGAGGAACACGGTCTCATTAAGCCAGGTGATACAATTATTGAACCGACAAGTGGAAATACAGGAATTGGCTTAGCGATGAATGCAGCTGCTAAAGGATATAAAGCTATTTTAATTATGCCAGATAATATGTCCAAAGAGCGTATTAATTTATTGAAAGCATACGGCGCAGAAGTAGTTTTAACACCAGCAGAACAAAGAATGCCAGGAGCAATTGCGAAGGCGGTAGAGTTACAAAAAGAAATTCCAAATAGTTTTATTCCGCAGCAATTTGAAAACCCAGCAAATCCGAATATTCATCGTTATACGACTGCACTTGAAATTTATGAACAAATGGATGGAGAACTTGATGCATTTGTAGCAACTGCGGGAACAGGTGGAACAATTACAGGGACCGGTGAAACGTTAAAAGAGAAACTACCAAACTTATATATTGCCGTAGTAGAACCGAAAGGATCACCAGTGTTATCTGGCGGTGTTCCAGGCCCTCATAAACTAGTCGGAACAAGCCCAGGGTTTATTCCCAAAAACTTAAATACAGAAGTGTATAACGAAATTATGCAAATTGCAGATGAAGAGGCATTAACTACAATGAGGAACTTGGCAAGACAAGAAGGATTACTAGTAGGGCCATCTTCAGGAGCTTCTGTTTACGCCGCAATAATGATAGCGAAGCGTTTAGGTGCTGGTAAAAAGGTTTTATGTATTGCACCTGATACAGGGGAACGCTATTTAAGTATGGGGCTATTTGAATAAAATTGATGGAAACACCTTAATAGTAAGGATGAAAATCCCCTATTAAGGTGTTTCTTTTAGAAAAATAGATAATGGGTGAGTGGGGAGAATGACAATGAAGCTATTGAAACCAACATACGAATATAGCGAACAAATTATGGAGTATAGGCAGGCATTTTTACATGCAGGAGAACAACCACACGGTAGTAGTTCTTTACAAAATTTTGATTCACTAGATGAATGGTTTGAAAAAGTGAGTATACAAGAAGTAGGAGAAAACTTACAAGCAAATCGAGTGCCATCTAGTCAGTTTTTAAGTTTTGAAAAAGGAGAACTTATCGGTTTTGTGAATATTAGACATCGATTAAATCCAGAATTATTGCTGGAAAGCGGTCATATCGGTTATAGTATCCATCCGAATAAACGTCGCCTAGGTTACGCGACAAAACAATTGAAACTTGCATTAAGTGAAGCGCAAAAGTTAGGGTTGAAGAAAGTGCTAATAACTTGTGATAAAGCTAATATTGGTTCGGCTAAAACGATTCAAAAGGTTGGTGGTGTGCTAGAAAATGAAGTAGTTTCTTCTAATTCTGGCGAAATTGTTCAACGTTATTGGGTAGAAATATGATTTAGTGGGAATTTGAAAAGGTAATATAATGTTTAATATCGAAATAGATAAATGAAAAGTAAGGGGAGTACTGCAGTTTTAGGGGGAAATGAGATGGGATTAAAAGAGAAAGCGATAGAAATATCGGAGATTTATAGGCGAAATCCGAAAGTCGAATCTATTATTTTAGCAGGCTCTGTAGCGAGAAAATTAGAAGATGAACATTCGGATATCGAATTACATATTTTATGGTCAGCATTACCTGAGGATAAAGACCGTCAAAAGCCAATCGAAACTATAGGTGGCACTATTTTGTCATATCATCCATACGAGGAAGAAGAATGGTCGGAAACGTATTTGACGAAAGAAGGAATTAAACTAGAGATTAGTAATTTTTTAACAGTGACAGCAAAAAAGGTTATTTCAGATGTTGTAGAGCAGTATGATATAAATTATGAGAAACAATGTATTGTATCATCGGTTCATGATGGTGTGAGTTTGTATGGAGAAGTGAAAGTACATGCTCTAAAAGATAGGGTTGAAGCATATCCAGAAGAACTGGCGAAAAGGATGATCTCAGAAAATCTTTGGTTTAGTAATCGTTGGCATAATCGAGAGGCGCTTTTAAAACGGAAAGATTGGCTTATGCTTTATGATGTTATTTGTGAAGTACAAAGGGATTTATTCGGTGTTTTATTCGGTTTGAATAGAATGTACGTGCACCATCCTGCATTTAAATGGATGGCTTATAATGTAGAGCGTATGAATATTAAACCTGAAAATCTATATGAGCGTATGGCGGATACGCTGATAGGGGAACCGGAGTATAGTGTACAGGAGTTAGAAGTGTTGATCGAAGAGGTATTACATTTAGTAGAACAATATGCTCCAGAATTAAATATTGCTGAACAACAAAAGCGCATTCAATATGCGAAGTGAAAAAACAAGAGATGTAACAACGCGTTACATCTCTTGTTTTTTTATTTTACTAACTTTCCTAGTATAGGTAATCGTTGAATCCTATCACCGAGAATATGCGAGGCAAGTCCACTCGTTAATACGAATAAAAGATAAACAAGTCCTCCTGCTGCGGCGCATATAAACACAATGATCAGTGATTCTACATAAGATTGTCCAGGAATAATCCAGCTTATAATTGCTCTTAATGCAATTACAACAGCAGACATTGCTGCGGAGTAAATCGTAATAAGAAATACTGTTTTTGCCGTTTCGCCAATTTTAAATTTCGCAAACTTAACGATGCAGTACAACATAATAATATTTGAAACGAGATATCCAAGAATTGTTCCAAGTACAGCACCATGTCCACCGAATAAATGTAAGAGCGGTGTGTTCATCACAATTTTAACGAGAATACCGGCTGAGAATGCGATCATTGTTTTTCTTTGATAATCAATTCCTTGTAATATAGCGGCTGAAACTGTGAAAATTGCACTTAATACAGCAGAAGGTGCAAATGAAATTAAATATTGTGATCCACCAAGTGCAATTTCAGGATTTACATAAACCATGCGGAATGCATCGTAAGCGATACTTGCTAGACCGAATGCGGCTGGGATAGTGAAGAATAACAATACTTGGAATATCTTTGAAATTTGTTCTTGTAATTCTTCTAGTTTCCCGCTTGTAAATGATTTCGTTATAGCCGGAATAATTGTTAATGAGAATCCAGTTGCAAGTGAAGCGGGAATCATAATTAACTTTTGTGCATAGTTCGTTATATAAGCGAAAACTGCATTCGCGGTTTCTAAAGGCTCTCCCATCGCTCTAAGGACATCAGCTACGGTATATTGATCTACTAACGTATAGAGCGGAATTGCAATACCGACAAATACAATTGGGATTGCATATCGAAGTAATTCTATATAAATATTTTTTAATGGAATATCGGATGCCCTTGACTTTAATTCACCTTCGGGAGGCTTTAATCCGTTATATTTTTTCCAGTACATCATTAAAATAGAGACGCTGGCAAGCGCTCCGATAACAGCGCCAAACGTAGCAACTGCAACAGAAGAGGCGACTGAACCCCCTAATAGTTTTGAAACGATAAAACTACCAACTAAAATGAAAACGACACGTGCGATTTGTTCTACGACTTGAGAAACAGCACTTGGTTTCATATGTTGAAAACCTTGGAAATAACCACGTGTAACACTCATAGCTGGTACGATAATAAGTGCGAAACTTAATGCTCGCATCGTAAGTGTTACGTCAGCGATAAATTGTGGATCTGGCGTTTTTGAGCGAATAATAAATTGTGATATGTACGGTGCCCCAATAAATAAAGTTAAAAACCCTAAAAAGCCCATAAACAACATTAATTTTACGCTAGAGTTGTATAATTTTTTGCTTGTACTATAATCACCGAGCGCATTATGTTTTGCAACAAATTTTGAGACGGCAATAGGAATACCAGCTGTTGAAAAGCTTAATAAAATACCGTACCAAGAGTATGCGTATCCATATAAAGCGACCCCTTGCGTTCCAACTAATAATTGAAAGGGGAAAAAGTATATAAAACCTAAAATTCGTGAAATCATTGTTGCACCACTTAATAAAGCGGTACCTTTTAAAACTTTTGAAGTAGACAAAATTCTTTCCTCCTACTCGTGCTGTCTTGCATTTATCCCGCTATTTGCGGGCAGTAAAACTCCCACCTCAAAATGCGACTGGAGCAAAGAAGTTAGGTGGGAGATCAACTGCCGGTAAACGCCCGATTGGTTCAACTAATAATCAGTGAGGGATGAACAAAACCCCACTGATTAAAGTTTCACTTTATCGTATACTACTATAAACCTGCTAGAGAAGTTAATACAGTATAAACCATAAATGTTCTAATACTATTCATACAAAAGTCATATTTTGAATTTTTAAATAGAATGTAATGCATAAAATTTCAAAATATAAGTTGACACTATTTTTAATGTATGATAAAAATGATAGTAATCAATTCGGAAAATAATATTTGGGCAATGAAAGGGTATAGTAGTGAATATCTCCCTATTTCAGAGAGCTGATGGTTGGTGTGAATCAGTATATAGATTATTCATGAAGTTCGTCCTGGAGCATCTTTCATAAATCTCACATTATGAGGAAATGAAAGACGGTAGTTTATACCGTTATCAAATAAAGTGGTGAAGATTGTTTCACAACTAGGGTGGTACCGCGATATTTATCGTCCCTACGTATTTACGTAGGGACGTTTTTTATTTAGGTCCTAACTTTGGTGTGGCTTCATAACTAGGGTGGTACCGCGATATTTTATCGTCCCTACGTATTTGCGTAGGGACGTTTTTTATTTAGGTCCTAACTTTGGTGTATCTTCATAACTAGGGTGGTACCGCGATATTTTTGTCGTCCCTACGTATTTACGTAGGGGCGTTTTTTTTATTATTAGGGAGGAAGTGAACGTATTAGAAAAGAGTATGGATAGAACAATATAAATACCGGATTGTAAAACAGAAAAAGATAAAGAGAGGAGATTAATAAATGAATTCACAGCAATGGACATCAAAATTAGGTTTCGTATTAGCTGCAGCAGGTTCAGCAATTGGTCTAGGGGCGATTTGGAAGTTCCCGTATATGGCCGGAATTGGAGGGGGCGGCGCGTTCTTCCTTATTTTCATCGGTTTCACATTATTAATTGGTTTACCGCTATTATTAGCTGAATTCGTTATCGGAAGAAGTACACAAAAAGAGGCCGTTGATGCATATAGAGAAATCGCACCAAAAACATTATGGCCATGGTTAGGGAAGTTAGGGATTGTAACATGTTTCATATTACTTTCTTTCTACAGTGTTGTAGGAGGATGGATTATATTATACTTATGGAATGCAATTACAGGTAGACTATGGGAAGGAAATGGAGCATACGAAGCTACGTTTGGTGAAATCATTTCCAATCCGTATTTAGCAGTTGGATCACAGCTATTATTCATCCTTATTACTATTTTTATCGTAAGTAAAGGTGTACAAAATGGTGTTGAAAAAGTAAATAAATATTTCATGCCAGCATTATTCGTTTTATTCTTCGTATTAATTGTTCGTGCACTTACGTTAGATGGTGCTGGAGAAGGAGTTCGATTCTTCTTACAACCTGATTTCTCAAACGTAACATCAGAAATCATTTTATATGCAATGGGGCAATCGTTCTTTTCGTTATCTGTCGGGGTAGCCGTTATGGTAACGTATAGTTCGTACTTACCGAAAGAAGAAAGCTTACCACGTTCAGCATTTTCTATCGTAGCTTTAACGCTTGTTATTACATTACTTGCAGGGCTTGCAATTTTCCCAGTAGTGTTCGCATTTGGGATGGAACCATCTCAAGGACCAGGGCTATTATTTATCGTACTGCCAGCTATTTTCAGTAAAATGGCGTTCGGGAAGTTATTCTTCATTGTTTTCTTATTACTATTCTTCTTTGCTACTATTACATCAGCAATTTCGATGTTAGAAATTAGTGTTGCGTCTTTAACAACTAAAGGTAAAAGTAAAGGGAAACGTGAAAAAATGGCATTAATTGTTGGCTTGTTAATCTTTGTTGTAGGGGTTCCATCAGCCTTATCATTCGGTTTGTTAAGTGATGTGAAACCATTTGGGAAAACAATTTTTGATTTAGCAGACTATGCGGTTAGTAACATACTAATGCCACTTGGTGTTTTATTAGTTTCCATCTTTGTCCCTTTAAAAATGAAGAAAGATGTATTAATGAAAGAACTTGGTGTAAGTAAAAATAAAGGCTATAAACTGTTTGTATTATGGTTATTCTTACTTCGCTATATTGCACCAATTGCGATTATTATCGTATTCCTAAATGTATTAGGAATCATTTAATGTAAAGCGTTAGTCTATCGTTTTAACGAAAAGACTAGCGCTTTTTCTTTAAAAGATTATGAAGATGCAAGGCGAGAAAAATTAGCATATAATAAAATATAAAAGGTATATTAGGAGGTATTTATATGGCGATTACAATTCAATTGCCAGACACTGCAGCGTCTCATGCAAAGCCAAGTATGGAAATGGCGATACTTTGCGTGAGGTAGACAAGTAATATACAATCAATCGCCAAAATGAGCTCGTATCATTTTTTATATTTGGCTTTGCACCTTATTGAAATGAACCATAAAAAATAAGGGGCGAGCAGAAATGAAATACGTAAAGGCTAAGGCCGTTTTACCAGAAAGTTTAATTGCTGAAATTCAAAAGTATATACAAGGTGAAACAATTTATATTCCAAAACAAGAAACGAAACATTATAAATGGGGTACACGATCTGGAGGAAGAAAACAATTAGATGAAAGAAATAAAGCAATTAAAGACGCTTTTAAAAGTGGAATTGCAATTCATCAATTAGCAGAAGAATATTTTCTGTCTGGAGAAACGATTAAGAAAATCGTGTATTCTAAATAAGGAAGCCGCCTCTAATTGGAAACTTAGAGGCGGTTTTGTTATGTAATGTTCTTTTGTAAATCGTCTTTTACATACCGTAAAAGATAATTATTGTATACAATAAAACTAATTCAACAATTTGTATGGAGTGATAAAGATGGAAGCTTTTATTAGAAGTGATCAATATAATTTTATAAAGTCACAAGCTTATATTTTAGCAAATGGACACGCGACGGCAAATGATAGAGGAGTAATTCAAGCGTTAAAGTCACTTGCAATTGAAAAGATAATACATGTATTTGAGAATTTAACGGATGAACAGAAAGAGTTAATTGATACAGTATTAACAGTTCAAAATAGAGAAGATGCAGAATCGTTTTTAATGAAAATAAATCCGTATGTCATTCCGTTTCAGGAAGTTACAGCACAAACGTTAAAAAAACTATTCCCTAAAGCAAAAAAATTAAAACTGCCTGATATGGAAGAACTGGACATGAAAGAATTATCTTATTTAAGCTGGATTGATAAAGGGTCAAGTAGGAAATTTATTGTAGCGAAAAATGATAAAAATAAGTTTGTTGGTCTGCAAGGAACATTTCAAAGTTTAAATAAAAAAAGCATTTGTTCATTATGTCATGGGCATGAAGAAGTAGGAATGTTTTTAGTTGAAATTAAAGGTGATGTACAAGGAACTTTCGTTAGAAAGGGAAACTATATTTGCAAAGATGGTGTAGCTTGTAATCATAATATGAAATCGCTTGATAAATTACAGGATTTTATCGAGAGATTAAAGAAATAAAATGGAAGACCTCTAGTACTTAAACTGGAGGTTTTTATTTTTTGAAGAAGTAATAATAGGCTTCTTTTGTAGCTGTAGATTTATAAAAAAAGTCAGGTCATTTATAATGAAATTTGATAAAAACATCTATTTGGATACAGTTACTTATATGTAAGGAGGTAAAACATGAATTACATTTCACCGAAAGATGAGGTGTTAAAGGTGAAACGATGGCCTAAAGATACGATAGCGGCGGGGCGTGGTCATACTGTTGGTCTTAAATCGGATGGCACAGCGGTAGCAGTGGGGCGAAATAAAGAAGGAGAATGCAATGTAAGCAGCTGGTGTGATATGGAAGCATTCGCTGCGGGCAATGTTCATATGGCGACGAACACTGGGAACGCTCATACAATCGCTCTTAAAAGTGATAATACTGTGGTAGCGGTGGGGTGGAATAAGCATGACCAATGCGATGTAAACGATTGGTGCGATATTGCAGCGATAGCGGCGGGGTGGCGTCGTACCATTGGTCTTAAATCGGATGGCACGGTGGTAGCAGTGGGACGAAATAAAGAAGGTGAATGCAATATAAATAGCTGGCGTGATATTGTGGCGGTCGCGGTGGGTGACTGGCATACAGTCGGTCTTAAATTGGACGGAACGGTGACGACTGTGGGTAATAATCGGTATGACCAATGCAATGTAAGTGGCTGGCGTGATATTGTGTCGATAGCGGCAGGCTATCTTCATACAGTTGGTCTTAAATCAGACGGTACAGTGACGGCTGTGGGTAATAATAAACATGGTCAATGTGATGTAAGTGATTGGCGCGATATTGTGTCGATAGCGGCAGGGAGTAATCATACAATTGGTCTTAAATCAGACGGCATGGTGACGGCTGTGGGTAATAATAAACATGGTCAATGTGATGTAAGTGATTGGCGCGATATTGTAGCGATAGCGGCGGGTTGTGCGCATACGGTCGGTCTGAAATTAGATGGCACGGTGGTAGCTGTGGGTGATAACGAATATGGTCAATGCGATGTAGACAGCTGGCACGGTATCCGATTGCCCGATCCAAACATTTTGTCAATCTAAATATTTGTTGATGGGTAATAAGAATGTTTAATTTCTAGTAAATCGCTGGTAATATTATTTTACTCAAAGATAAAAACGCATCGCACTTTGAAAAGAAAGCACGATGCGTTTTTATTATTTTTTTTGCCAATTTTCTTTTATGAAATCTTCACGGCCAGATTCTTTTTGCTCGGTAGCATATTTCTCTGGATTCTTTTTATAGAAATGTTGGTGATATTCCTCAGCTTCATAAAAAGGTGCGGCTGAGCGAATTTCAGTCACAATAGGATCTTTAAACATACCGCTTTCTGCTAGAGTTTGCTTCGATTTTTCTGCAAGCTCTTTTTGTGTTTCATTATGATAAAAAATTGCTGTGCGGTAAGAGGGACCACGGTCAAAAAATTGTCCGCCGTCATCAGTTGGATCAATTTGTGGCCAATATAAATCTAGTAATTTTTGATAAGGAAAAATAGAAGAATCGAATGTAATTTGTACAACTTCTAAATGTCCAGATGTTCCAGTCTTTACTTGTTCGTATGTTGGGTTTTCTACATGACCACCTGCATAGCCGGAAAGTATTTTATGAATACCAGGAAGTTCATCAAATGGTTTTACCATGCACCAAAAACAACCGCCTGCGAAGGTTGCGAGTTCGTATGTTTTTTCAGACATTGCTGTAACCCTCCTAAATATATATGTTTTATACAGTATTATATAAATTGTTTTATTGCGCAATAAAAAAGATTTAGAAGTGAATAAAAATTGAAATATATTTCTTTATAAAGTCTTTAAAATTCCTTCAAAGTTTCTTTTTTTCTGAGTGTTATGATGTAAATCGAAGTGAATATGTGAGGTGATAGGCAATGAATCCACGTATGAAAATTAATAGTTTACAACAAAAAATGAAAGAGAGACTAATATGAAAAAGGAATTTATACAAAGTGATTTAAGAAATATATTGATTGCGGCGTGCTTACTATTAGGGTTAGTTATTTTCGGATATTTTTTAATTAATAATTACCCAGGTGCAAATGAAAAAAAGAAGTTAACAGATGCAACATCTACTTCAGAATCAATTACGTCTCTTGCTAATTCAGCTGCCGAAGAAAGGGTTACAAAAACTTTTAATATTACGGCGAAAGTAGCAAGTTTAGATTTGGGAAATGGGAAAAAGGTAGATGCATGGACCTTTGATGGAACATCACCGGGTACTCAAATTCGAGTTAAACAAGGTGAACGTATTGTTGTAAATTTGAAAAATGAATTGCCAGAACCGGTTACAATCCATTGGCATGGATTAGATGTTCCAGCAGCAGTAGACGGTGTTCCAGGTGTTACGCAAAATGCTATAAAACCAGGTGAAACATATACATACGCATTTAATGCTGATCAGGTAGGGACATATTGGTATCATTCACATCAAAAAAGTGCAATACAAACGGAACGGGGACTATTTGGAACCATTGTTATTGAACCGAATAAACCAGCTGTAAAATATGAAAAGGATTATACAGTGGCGATCCATGAATGGAAAACAGGAGCCATAAAAACCCGTAAGCATAATGGCGAACAAGATAAAGATTGGGATAGCTATCCTAGCAATTATATTCGAAATGAAAAGGCACAAACTTTAGAAGGGCCGCTTATGATACCAAGTAATGATCAACTCAAAGATTTATCTGATGGAGATGATTACGATGTATTTACATTAAATGATACAAGTGAGGGACTACGATTGGATGCAAAACCAGGTGAAACAGTACGCCTTCGCTTAATTAATGCTGGGAATAATACGCATTTAATGACATTAGTTGGGGCGCCATTTCAAATTATTGCATTAGATGGTCGTGATATAAAAGGTGGGGACGAGCTAGATAAAGCAATTCTTCCGATGGGAGCTGCACAACGTTATGACCTTGTTTTTAAAATGCCAGAAACAACGAGTGTAAAACTTATTAATGTTGATCCATCTAAGAAAATGAATCGAATGTTAACGACGACTATTGGGAACGGTTCTTTGCCGAAAAAACCTGTTGATATAAAGAGTTATCCATGGTTTGACTTTACGAAATATGGAGAAAAAGAAGTTGGCAAGTTTACGATAGATTCAAAGTTTACAAAGGTCTATGATATGGATTTGGCAGAAGGTGTGAAAGATGTAAATGGACAAGAAAAATGGGTGTATACGATTAATGGAAAGACATCACCTGACATTCCACCAATTAAAGTAGAGAAAGGGGATAAAGTTAAGATTCGATTTAAAAATAAGGGGGAAGAAATTCATCCAATGCATTTGCATGGACATACATTCCAGGTTATTTCTAAAAATGGTAAACCAATGGAGGGAAGTCCGATTTACTTAGATACAGTTAATGTTTTTCCGGGAGAAGAATATGAAATTGCTTTAGAGGCAAATAATAGTGGACTATGGATGGTTCATTGTCATCATCTCGTTCATGCGGAAAAAGGAATGCATACGATGATGAATTATGAGGGGGTAACTACTCCGTTTTCTACAGGAGATCACGCGGGTAATCATCCAGAATAATAATACGGAGGTTTTCATGCTTTATAGAATGATAGTATTTATTGTAATAAGTACAAGTATATTTTTATTTTCTCATAGTAGTGTATTTGCTCATACAAGTGTTGTAGGAGCCACCCCTAAAGAGGGTGAGGTTCTTACAGTACAACCGGAACAGATTATTCTTGAATTTAGTGAACCAGTTGCGGGAAATGTAGTTAATATTGAATTGCTAGATGCAAGTGCAAAGAGAGTGCAAGTATCAAAGGTTGAAATATTAGATAACCCAACAAAATTAAAAGTGAAATTACCAAACTTAAATAATGGTACTTACACAGTAAGGTGGTCTATGATTTCTGCAGACGGACATCCGAGTGAGGGAGGCTATCCCTTTTCAATTGGAGAAGAAGTACAAACTAATGTAGTGGTAGAGGGAAATGCGAGTGGGAGTGGCTCAGTATTTTCAGATGTTATGATAGTAACACTACGCTATATTGTAGAGGGAATGATTTTAATTGGAGCAGGAGTAAAGTGGCTCGATATGTTTGTAAAACGTTATAGATTACCTCCCATATTGCAAAGAATGAAGAATATGAAAAAGATTTTCTTCTCTATACTTGTAGTAGGATTAATAGCCGAATTAATAGTATATAAGTCAGTTATTCCGAAGGGAAGTTTACTTATTCATTCGCCATTTTCAGTTATTATTATGATTCAACTGCTATTATTAGTTCTTATGTCTTTGCAGCATATGGGGAACGAATGGTATGCGCTAATTTGGGGATTTCTTGTTGCGAGTTTTTCTTTCACAGGTCATGTATGGATTACTAATCCAAATTGGGCAGCAGTTATAATTAGAATGGTCCATGTTATGAGTATTGCAGTGTGGCTAGGAGCACTTATTTATTTAGCTCTTGTTATAGCGTGGACAACATTATACAAAATTACATTTGATCAAAAGAGTTTCCGTAAGCATTTTAGCATTATTGCTGGTATTTCATTTATTCTAGCATTTCTTTCTGGGGAATTAATTGTGTTTTTACAGACAAGGAATTGGGTACTTTTTAATTTTAATTCAATATGGACGAACCTTTTAAATATAAAGATTCTTACTGTATGTATAATTACAATTGTAGCATGGAGACAAACGAAAACATGGGGTAACGATATCGGAACAGTTAATCGCCGTTTATTGCTCTTAGAAATTGTTCTAGCTATACTCGTATTATTAGCTGGTATTTGGATGAGTCAAGTTTCGTTTCCGGTGAATTCTGTAACAAGCTAAAATTATAATGTTCATAGGAGTTCTGTAATGTCAATCCGTATTAGATTGCTGTTGTCGTATGTTGCGATGGTAATTATTCCAATCGTTTTTTGCGGTATAGCAGTTATGTTAATTAGTGTTACTTTATTTGGTGATATTCGTATTGCAAAAGCAATCATTGGTCTTAATCAAAATAGTCATTCTCTCATTGATAAAGAGCAGGAGGGAGCTATTCGTACAAAAGAAGATGAAGATGATATTTTTAGTAGGTTGAAAATTCTTTCATCGTACGCTCCAGATAAATTGGAGGATATAAATTTTTTAAAGGAAACTGATAAAGAATTAAACGATAATCAAGCAGGATTACTAATTCGAAAAAATGATGAGCTTAAATATTCATCCCCATATTTTAAAATCTCTTCGTTTGATAAATACCTACCCGCATTTGAAACGGAAGGACAAAGAAAAGGAATGGATGTGAAAATAGAGGGTAATTCTTTTTACTATAAGCAATTTGATTACTACGATGCAGAGAAGGATAAGGTTAGTATTTTTGTATTTGAGTATGTAAACCCTTTAGAAGAAATGATTAGAGAATTTTTCCCGTATTTCGTATTCTCTTTAATACTGGGGTTAATTATTACGAATGGAATATTAACATATTTTATATCACGGAGTATTATTAAACCATTGCATTCATTAAAGCAGGCAACGGAAAGAATTCAAAAGGGTGATTTAGAATTTCAAGTAAAGCCACTTGCGAAAGATGAAATAGGTGAATTAAGTTTATCGTTTGAAGAGATGCGTGGCAGGTTGAAGGAATCGGTCGAGTTGCAAATGCAATATGAAAAAAATCGTAAAGAGTTGCTTTCAAATATTTCTCATGACTTACGGACGCCGATTACGGCTATTAAAGGTTATGTACAAGGGATTAAAGAAGGTATCGCTCGAACGCCGGAACAATTAGATAAATATTTAACGATTATTTATCATAAAGTGTTTGATATGGATCAATTAATTGACGAGCTTTTTCTCTTTTCAAAACTTGATTTGAAAGAGGAACCATTTCAATTTGAAGAGGTTGAAATTAACCAATACTTATCTGATTGTATAGAAGAATTACAGCTTGAATTGCAAGATAAGGGAATTGCAGTGAGTTGGGATGCTCAAAAGGATACTTCTATTTTGGTAAAAGGTGATCGTGAAAAATTACGTCGTGTTATTACAAATATCATTTGGAATAGTGTGAAGTATATGGATAAAGAAGAAGGATATATAGGAATTCGCATGACCGAATCTATTGATTATGTAACGATTTACATAAAAGATAATGGGATAGGGATAGAAGAGAAGGCGTTGCCTTATATATTTGAAAGATTTTATCGTGCAGATCATTCTAGAAATTCTAAAACGGGTGGAAGCGGACTTGGTTTGTCAATTGCACATCAGATTATCACACAACATGGTGGTGATATTTGGGTAGAAAGCAAAAAAGGTAAAGGAACGACGCTGGCATTTACATTACAAAAAATCAATTAGAAAAAGGAGAGCATCTTGAAAAGAATTTTAATTATTGAAGATGAAGCTATTATAGCAGAGTTAGAAAAGGATTATTTAGAGGTTGCCGGGTATACAGTAGATATTGATTACTCTGGCGAAAAAGGTTTACAAAGAGTTCTTCTGGAGGATTATGACTTGTTAATTTTAGACATAATGTTACCGGGAATAGATGGATATGAAATTTGTAAACAAGTTCGATTGAAAAAGGACATACCAATACTTATGGTGTCCGCAAAACAAGAGGAAATCGATAAAATTAAAGGGTTAGGTTTTGGAGCAGATGATTATATTATAAAACCATTTAGCCCAAGTGAAATGGTGGCGCGTGTAAACGCTCATCTAGCCCGTTATGATCGTTTAACAGGGAAGCGAGAACAAATAAAAGATGAAATTCGTATTCGAGGATTGCTTATTGATAAATCGGCACGACGTGTATTTATAAATGGAACTGAGGTCATGTTAACAGGAAAAGAATTTGATTTATTAACTTGTATGGCGGAACATCCAAACCAAGTATTTAGTAAAGATCGTCTCTTTGAAACTGTCTGGGGGATGGATGTAATTGGTGATGCAGCAACGGTTGCTGTACATGTGAAAAATATTCGTCAAAAAATTGAACTCGATCCATTTGATAAATCATACATTGAAACAATTTGGGGAGTAGGATATCGTTTTACACAGTGAAAAAAGGTCAGCAAAAATGCTGGCTTTTTTGTGTACATAAATTATTAAGAAATATATGAGTCTGCATTAGAAGTTCATAATAAAAAACAAATAACCCTCCAGTAGACGAACTGAACTTAAATGAAAAAAATCCAAAAAATATGTTGACAATGAAAAGAACAAAGTCCTATAATACGTTTAACAAATAAAAGTCAATTATGAATTTTCAGACTTTATATATGTATATGCAAAGAAGAGGAAAGTAGATGATTATGATTGTTTCAGAGAGCTACTCCAAGGCTGCGAGAGTAGTAACCATCGAATCATTGAATATCACCTCGGAGCATCGCTTGCGAAAGGGAAACTGAGTAGAGGGCGGCGGTATCGTCTTCGGTAAAAGGACGGGGGTCTGGTTGGACCTACAAAGCTTATATTTCGTGAGAAGTGTAAGGAAGCTGAGTGGTAACGCGAAACTCTCGCCTCAGCAATCAAAGCTACTATTAAGTAGTAGTTGATTGCTGAGGTGAGAGTTTTTATTTTAAAAAATAGATTAAGTAAGAGAAAAAATGTGTAAGAAGGGATTTGACAAGATGAGAAGTGACATGATTAAAAAAGGTTTTGATAAAGCTCCGCATCGTAGTTTATTAAAAGCAACTGGTTTAAAAGATGAAGATTTTGATAAACCATTCATAGCAATTTGTAATTCTTTTATTGAAATTATTCCAGGTCATAAGCACTTAAATGAGTTTGGGAAACTTGTTAAAGAAGCAGTACGTGCAGCAGGCATGGTTCCATTTGAATTTAATACAATTGGAGTAGATGATGGTATTGCGATGGGTCATATCGGTATGCGTTATTCGCTTCCGAGTCGTGAAATCATTGCAGATTCAGTAGAAACAGTTGTAAATGCACACTGGTTTGATGGAATGATTTGTATTCCAAACTGTGACAAAATTACACCAGGTATGATGATGGCTGCACTTCGAATAAACATTCCAACTGTTTTCGTTTCAGGTGGTCCGATGGCAGCGGGGAAAACATCTAAAGGGGAAGTTGTCGATTTAAGTTCTGTTTTTGAAGGGGTAGGAGCCTATCAATCTGGGAAAATTTCAGAAGAAGAATTAAAGGATATTGAAGATCATGGCTGTCCATCTTGTGGTTCTTGTTCCGGTATGTTTACAGCGAACTCTATGAACTGTTTATGTGAAGTGTTAGGTTTAGCTCTTCCTGGTAACGGGAGTATTTTAGCGATTGATCCAAGACGTGAGGAGTTAATTAAACAAGCAGCAGAAAAATTAAAAATTTTAATTGAAAGAGATATTAAACCACGCGACATTGTAACAGAAGAAGCAATTGATGATGCGTTTGCACTTGATATGGCGATGGGTGGATCAACGAATACAGTATTACACACGTTAGCACTCGCACAAGAGGCGGGGTTAGATTACGATATGAACCGCATTGATGCAGTTTCAAGGCGTGTACCGCATTTATGTAAAGTAAGTCCAGCTTCTAATTGGCATATGGAAGATATCGATCGCGCAGGCGGGATTAGTGCAATTTTGAAAGAGATGAGCCGAAAAGAGGGGGTACTTCACCTTGATCGTATAACTGCTACTGGGCAAACATTAAGAGAAAACATTGCTCATGCAGAGATTCAAGATAAGGAAGTTATTCATTCTCTAGAAAATCCTCATAGTGAAGAAGGAGGATTACGTATATTAAAAGGAAACCTTGCGAAAGACGGAGCGGTTATTAAAAGCGGAGCAACAGAAGTAAAGCGATTTGAAGGACCTTGCGTTATTTTTAATTCACAAGATGAGGCGCTTGCCGGTATTATGCTTGGAAAAGTTAAGAAAGGAGATGTAGTTGTTATTCGTTATGAAGGGCCAAGAGGCGGACCTGGTATGCCGGAAATGTTAGCACCAACATCAGCAATTGCTGGTATGGGATTAGGAGCAGATGTTGCACTTTTAACTGATGGTCGCTTCTCTGGTGCTTCACGTGGTATTTCAGTAGGGCATATTTCACCAGAAGCAGCTGCTGGCGGAACGATTGCACTTCTTGAACAAGGAGATATTGTATGTATTGATGTTGAGGAACGCTTGTTAGAAGTGAGAGTTAGTGATGAGGCATTAGAGAAGCGTAAAAAAGGATGGAAACGACCAGAACCAAAAGTGAAAACTGGGTGGCTTGGACGTTATGCACAAATGGTAACATCGGCGAATACAGGTGCAGTTCTGAAAATCCCGAATTTTGATTGAGCCAATATAAAAAGAGATAAGGATGATATAAAATGGTGCAAAATGTAAAGGAGAGAGTGAAAATTGAAGATATCTTAATGGCTCATAATTGCATGAAAGATATCGTTATTAAAACACCGTTACAACGAGATTCAGTTTTATCTGAGAAATATGAATGTGACGTATATGTTAAGCGAGAAGATTTACAAGTTATTCGTTCTTTCAAAATTCGTGGTGCGTATAATTTAATTCAAAGTTTACCGAAAGAAAAGTTACAAAATGGTGTTGTTTGTGCAAGTGCTGGTAATCATGCACAAGGAGTTGCTTATACGTGTAATTTATTGAAGATTCCGTCAAAAATTTTCATGCCAACAACGACACCTAAGCAAAAAGTATCACAAGTTGAATTTTTCGGTGGTGATTTCGCAGACATTGTATTAGTTGGTGATACATTTGATAGTTCTTTCCAAGAGGCGCAGCGCTATTGTGTGGAAAATAGGATGACATTTGTACATCCGTTTGATGATCCGTATGTCGTTGCTGGTCAAGGAACAGTCGCTGTTGAAATTATGCATGATATGGAGAAACCAGTTGATTATATATTTACAGCAATTGGCGGTGGTGGATTAGCATCTGGTATTGGTACATATGTAAAGGGGGTTAGTCCTACTACAAAGGTAATCGGTGTAGAACCGATGGGAGCTGCATCTATGAAAGAAGCTTTTCTTCAAAATGAGAATGTTGCATTAGAAAAGATTGATAGTTTTGTTGATGGTGCAGCTGTTAAGAAGGTAGGAAAGTTAACTTTTGAAACATGTAAAGATGTAATTGATGACATAGTTTTAGTACCAGAGGGAAAGGTTTGTACGACGATTTTAGAACTGTATAAGAAAAATGCAATTGTAGCAGAGCCAGCTGGTGCGCTTTCTATTGCGGCACTTGATCTATACAGAGATGAAATAAAGGGAAAAACAGTTGTATGCACGTTAAGTGGTGGAAATAATGATATTGATAGAATGCAAGAAATGAAAGAACGATCCCTTATTCATGAAGGATTAAAGCACTATTTCATCATTGAATTTCCGCAACGTTCAGGAGCACTACGAGAGTTTCTTGATAAAGGATTAGGACCGGAAGATGATATTACTCGCTTTGAGTATATTAAGAAACATAATAAAGAAAATGGTCCAGCTTTAGTGGGGGTAGAATTAAAGCATAAGGAAGACTATGAAGCTTTAATTACTCGTTTTCAAGAAAATAACATTCAATTCGTGGAGCTTAATAAAAATCCTGTGCTGTTTGATTTACTTATTTAATAAATGAAAAGAGTTAACATACAATTCTACTTGAAATAAAAAAGGTAGATACAAGCGGAGGGAAATCCTGCTTGTTCTATCTTTTTTATTCTTTGAAAGTTAAACGAAATACGCTCCATATTCAAGAAGGATAAAGCTAGTTAACCAAAAAAGTATTGCAATACAAATGATTACATACATTGTAAATTCAAAGGGAGTAAGTTTTCTCTCTCGCTTTATTTTACTTAGAAGTCTAACAGAAAAAAATGAACATAAAAGCAGGATCGCTATAGATATTTTATACACGTTTTCTAACAGACTTATATTTTCTAATAAGTTTTTCAGCATATACATCACCTATCCCATAATGTATGTTACAGAGAAATGAATCTCGTGCTGTTTAGTTGCGTTTATTTATTATTTTCCCAGTATCATCAATTTCTACATCAGTTGAAACCGTTTGTAAATATTGCAGTGCTTTTTTCTTTTCTTCTTCATTTACAGGAGAAACTTGGTTGTTGCGAATGATGTAAGGATTGAATGACATTTGGACATCCTTACCTTTAAAGGTTAAAGTTAATACGCCTGTTTCGGCACTCTTTCCATTTACATAATTCGGGAATAAAAAGTTTCCTAACGAGTATGCGATAGGAACTTTATTGTAATACTCAAATCCTTGTAACCAATGCGGGTGACTTCCAACGATTGCATCAGCACCCGCCTCTACCATTTTCGGAACATATTGTTTCTGGTATTCTATTGGACGATTAGATTTTTCGACGCCCCAATGCATATAGACGATTACATAATCAGCATCTTTCTTTTGCTCTTGAATCGTTTTTGTTACAAGATCTAGGTCATATCCGTTTGCAACGCCGGGTTTATTGTTACCAGCTACCCAATTAAAGTTGGGCATAAAGCGTACAAAGGAAAGAAATTTAAACTTTTTTCCTTTTACAGTTAGTTCACGAGCAGTATAAGCATCTTCAGCATTTTTTCCGGCTCCAGTGTAAGGTAGTTTTAATTTTTCGACGTGAGAAATGGTGTCTAGTAGTCCATCTTGCCCATAATCAAGCGTATGGTTATTGCCAATGTTCACGATGTCATATCCGGTATTTTTAATGGCTTGTAGTGTGGATGGATCACTTTTAATCCAAAATTGTTGCCCAGGTACTCTTTTTTCTCTCGTTGTAAATGCTGACTCTAAATTAACAAAAGAAATATCAGCTTTCGTTATTTCTTCTTTTACGTGTTGGAATGGATAATCAGCCCCATTTTTTTCGATTACGGGACGTAATTGCCAATCGAACATTGTATCACCAGAGAAGGTGAGTGTGATTTCAGGGTCTTCGGTTTTCTTTTCGCTTTTTGAAGCTGTTTTACTAGATTTGTTTTGCATATCAGGTTTGTCTTTCGCTTTTGAAATAAAAGAGTAGTTGATTAATAAAACAATTGGTGTAATGAAAAAGGCTATTAACAGAAATCGTTTTAGTAAAGTTTTCATAAATACCTTCCCTTTTGAGTTTATCCCGCAATTAGATTAACAATGAATCTACTAAAGGCAATCGGTCTTTGTATAGTTACAAAAAAATAGCGGGTTATGTAGTGAAAAACGTTTGTTAATATTCACAATATTACGTTAACATATAGGTAACCTGTAAATCAATGTATAAACCAAAATATAGAAATAAAGAATTCGAAGGGTGAAGAATGAGAAATGGTTATATTAGGAGCAGTTGTAAATGGGATTTGTATTATATTTGGTACTTTACTAGGAAAATTATTTAGTAGGATTCCAGAAAGTATGAAGGGAACAATTATGCATGCAATCGGTTTAGCGGTTACTGTGCTTGGACTTCAAATGGCATTGAAAAGTGAAAATTTTCTTGTTGTCATTTTAAGTTTAGTTATTGGTACCGTCATCGGAGAATGGCTACAATTAGAAGAAAGGTTAAAACTGTTAGGGGATTGGCTAGAAAATAAAGTTGGATCGAAAGGGAAAGGGAGCATATCAGAAGGGTTTGTAACAGCTACTTTAATTTTTGCAATTGGTGCGATGGGCATACTTGGTGCACTCGACAGCGGGATTCGCGGAAATCATGATATTTTATTTACAAAGGCGATTATCGATGGGTTTATTTCTATTATATTAACGACAACTTTAGGAATTGGCGTAGTATTTTCGGCGATTCCAGTTATTTTATATGAAGGAGGGATTGCGGTTTTTGCAACACAAATTAATAGTTTTGTACCAGAGAAATTAATGAATCAATTTATAGTTGAAATGACAGCAACTGGTGGTATTATGATTTTTGCAATTGGATTAAACTTACTTGGATTCATTAAAATTAAAGTAGCAAATTTACTTCCAGGGATATTAGTAGTTGGGATAATTGTTTCAATTATATATATTTACGGCTTGATATCAAGTTATTAGGGGGAAGGGATGTATATGGAGGAATTTCAATTTACAAAACGTGCACATAAAATATTGGAGATTGCAACGCGAGAGGTTGAGTGTAATAAAGGTATTATTCATCCTATGCATCTATTTATAGGAGCTTGTAAGGAAGGTAATGGAGTTTGCGCGGAGTTACATATGTATTTATTTCACACGGTGGGTATGGATTTTTTAGCAAAAATATCATTGCTCCAACAATATTATGCAAATGAAATAGAATACATAAATGTTGGGGAGTTTAAAGTTTCAAATAAGACGATAGAAGTTTTACAAGTAGCAAAGAAACGGATGGACCGTTTTCAGCAAGTATTAATAAATGAAGGTCATGTTTTATATGCACTGTTTCAAGTTGATACAGTTCTTGAAAAGGTTATAAGTAAAAACGTGCAAAAAGAGCTGTTGAGTATTACATCTGAGTCAAGAGACTTAACCGTTGATTTAAAAAGATTTAATCCTATTTATAATAATTTTAATGTTAGAAGAGCTGTCTTTTCTGATTTTGAAAAGTTGGCACGTTTTGTTAAGGATGAATTTGGTGAACGTTGGTTAAAATCTTTAGATTATGGATTTCGGACATATAAAGAGGAGTTACCTATTTTTATTGCTGAGCAGGAAGGAGCAATCATTGGTTTCGCTTGTTACGATGTTGTGAGAGGAAAAAAAGGGTTGTTTGGCCCGATGGGTACAGCGAAACATAATCGTGTGAACGGTGTTGGGAAGACGTTATTGAATCATTGTTTATATAACATGAAGAAAAGCGGATATGATTATGCAATTATAGGACAAGCAGGTCCGATTGAGTTTTATGAGAGGTGCTGTAATGCACGTTTAATACCCATAGGAGATAATTAAATCTATCCCTTTGCAAAGAATGCAAAGGGATAGATTTTTATTATGTATAAAGCAAATTACTAAACTTTTTACAAGAAAGGGTGTAGAATGGGTATCTAATGAAAGAAGGTGTGAAAATGGCCAACTGGAAACGAAATTTAATGATTTGTTGGCTAGGTTGTTTTACCACTGCAGCCGGTATGAGTTTAGTAATTCCTTTTTTATCTTTTTATATTGAGGAATTAGGGGTGACCGGCACTGCTAGTATTGCACAGTGGTCGGGACTTGCATTTGGTGTAACATTTTTAATGGGTGCGATTGTATCACCGATATGGGGAAAGCTCGGTGATATACATGGACGGAAATTGATGCTTATACGTGCTAGCCTTGGTATGGCGATAATTATGACGCTTATGGGGTTTGTGACAGATGTGTATCAATTAGTCGCACTTCGGTTTTTAATGGGATCGGTATCAGGTTTCCTTTCTACAGCGATGACACTTATTGCTGCAGAAACTCCGCAAGAACATTCAGGTTGGGCAATTTCTACAATTTCAACTGGAGGCGTGAGCGGTTCATTACTTGGGCCGATACTCGGAGGTTATTTGTCAGAGTTAATTGGAATGCGCCATGTTTTTCTAGTTACAGGAGCTTTCTTATTCCTTTCCTTTCTTATCGTCTTTTTCTTCTTACATGAGGAGAAACATTCTGCTAAAGAAAAAAAGGCACAGCCGAAGAAAGTATGGACGATGGTCCCTGCAAAACATTTAATAATAAGTTTATTTGTAGCAACGTTTATTATTCAGCTTGCAAATATGTCGATTCAACCTATTATTACGTTGTACGTAAAGCATTTGGCAGGACCAGGAACAGATCATATTGAAATGCTTGCAGGTGCAGTCATGTCTGCGACAGGATTAGCAGTAATTTTAGCAGCTCCTAAGCTAGGAAGATTATCAGATCATATTGGACCTCAAAAAACGTTAGTTGTAGCGTTGTTTGCTGCAGGAATTATTTTTATTCCGCAAGCATTTGTAACCTCAGCTTGGCAACTATTAATTCTTCGCTTTTTATTAGGTATTGCACAAGCAGGACTATTACCTTCCGTACAAACTCTACTAAAACAACATACGCCAACCCATGTAACGGGACGAATATTTGGATATAATCAATCGTTTCAGTTTTTAGGAAATATGATTGGGCCAGTACTTGGTGGACAAATTGCAGCTCATGCAGGCTTCCAATATGTTTTCTTCTCTACATCATCACTATTATTTATTGCGTGCATTTGGGTTTATTTTCATAGTAAGAACGAAGAGGTATCAGAGAAACGACATTTGGAAGTTAGTTAACTATGTGAATGAAAAACAGAAAAAGGATGAAGCAATATTGCTTCATCCTTTTTCATTAAAATTGAAGGCAAAGATAACTTAATGTACCAAGCTCGTAGCTACGGTGAATGACCGTACCGTCGTTCTCACCACTACCCATCGCGATAAATAGAGGAACAAAATGTTCCGCTCTTGGTACAGCTAATTGTGCATGAGGAGCATTTCTTTCCCAGTTAAACAATGCATCTTTATCGCTAGTATGCATATGATTTATAATCCAATCATCAAATTCAATCGCCCATTGTTCCGGAGTTGTTTCATTCCATTTTAATGCTCGTAAATTATGAACAGTAACTCCGCTGCCGATTACTAAAATATCTTCTTGTCCAAGTCCTTTTAGTGCTTCTCCAATTTCAAATTGTTCTTTTGCAGGAAGGAATGGATTTACTGATATTTGTACGACAGGAATATTGGCTTCTGGGTACATACGATGCAGGAGTGTCCATGAACCATGATCTAAACCTCTCGTCATATTATGATGGACTGGAATGCCTTTGTTTTTAAATTTTGTTTCTAGCATAGACGCAATGCTAGAAGAGCCTTTCGCATGATATTTGATTTCGTATAACTCAGGAGGAAAACCTCCAAAGTCATAAATTGTTTCATATTCGTTATCTGAAGAGGAGATCGTTAATACTTCACTTTCCCAGTGAGCGGTAAAAATAACAATAGCTTTCGGTTTATATGTTTCTCCAAGTGTCTTTAAAAATCGTGTATAGTCTGTATCTTGAATAGCAAGCATAGGTGATCCATGTGCTAAAAATAGTGAGGGCATCATGATTAAAACCTCCTAAAAATATATTAATTACTTTATGTAAGTAACTATATAATTTTAATTCGAATTCGTCAAGAGAATAGTTTAATATGTAATCGGAAAAATAGATCATTTGTCATAATGAAAGCAATTGCATATAATACATAATAAGAATAATGAATGTTTATTCATTATAAAAAAAGATATACATAATAGATTTGGAGGCTGTCGGAATGAGCATACAGGAAAGTTTCGTTACGGCATTGGATGGATCGGAAATTTATTTACGTAAATGGCTACCAGAAGGAGATCCGCGAGGGATTATTCAAATTGCACATGGTATGACAGAACATGCAGGTGTTTATACAGACTTTATTGCTGCTTTATTAGAAGCTGGGTATGGTGTTTATGCACATGATCATAAAGGTCATGGGAAAACAGTAAAAAGAGAAGAAGATTATGGTCATTTTAAACCAAATGTAGGCTGGAATGAGGCTGTGTCTGATGTTATTTTTGTATCAGAAACGATAAGAAAAGAGCAGACATGCCCGTTATTTTTACTTGGACATAGTATGGGTTCTTTTTTATCTAGGCGTGCTGTACAACTGAAAGGTGAATTATATGATGGATTCCTTATTTCAGGAACTGGTGGAGATCCAGGGCTATTAGGAAGTATCGGTCATAAAGTAGCGACAATTGAGATGAAACTTCGCGGAAAGAAAACGAAAAGTCCGATGCTGAACTTTTTATCTTTCGGAAATTTCAATTCGCACTTTAAACCAAATCGTACGAAATTTGATTGGTTATCTTCAGATAATAATCAAGTTGATAAATATATTGCGGATCCTTTATGTGGATTTATTTGTACAACAAGCTTTTATCGTGAATTATTTTCTGGGGTATTAGAAGTAAATAAACTAGAAGAGTTTAAGAAAACACCGAAAAACCTTCCAATACATATTTTTTCAGGAGATCGTGATCCTGTTGGGGATATGGGGAAAGGTGTAAAAGAAGTATACGAAAACTATAAAAAATGTGGTGTGAAAGATGTAACACTTCGTTTATATGAAAATGGTAGACATGAAATGTTCCATGAAGTGAATAGAGAAGATGTATTTCAAGATTTGATTTCATGGTTAGATGAGCATATTGTATAAGAAGAAACCTCACTTCATGCTGAAGTGAGGTTTTTTGAAAAATTGGAGGATTGATTATGAGCGAATTTGTAAATAAAGAATATGTAGAAATAGATTTTCAAGATGTCTGGATAAAAGAAGAGGAATTGAAAAATTGTACCTTCATAAAATGCCGTTTTAGAGGGATAGATGCATCAGAAGTTTTTAGTGAAAATTGTAATTTCATAGAATGCGATTTTACTGGTTCTCTTTTTAATGCTTCTATCCATCAAGGAACTACATTTGCTAATTGTAGGTTTTTTGGTGCGAATTTATTTGTATCTAAGTTTGAAGAATGTAAAATGACTGGTTCGGATTTCGAAGAGGCGAATTTAGACGGAATAACAATTATATCGGGTGATTGGTCATATACGAATTTAAGATTCGCGAACTTAAGTAAACAAATGTTAAAGGGTATACGTTTAATTGAAGCTGACCTATATGAATGTAATTTAGAAAAAGCAGATTTGCGTGAAGCGGATTTAACGGGCGCACAATTAGGTAAGGTGAAACTTAGTGGTGCGGATTTAAGAGGAGCTGTAGTTGATAGAGTTGATTTTAAAGCTTTTGATTTAAAAAACGTGAAATTAGATATAGCGCAGGCGGTTGCAGTTGCGAGATGTTATGGAGCAAAGGTGAATTAAATCATTTGTAACACCGTTCAATATATTGAACGGTGTTACAAATAGTAATGATTTTGAAAAATTGCCTTTTACCGCTTTTACATATGATGTGTAAAACTGCTAATGTCAGGAGATGCTGAATATGGATAGCATAAAGATTAAACAACTATATGAAGCATTAAGAAAATCTTGGTCAATAGAAACGAGTTCTAAGTGGACGAGCGAAAGCCCAGCAAAGGGACAATGTGGTGTAACGGCCCTTATTGTCCAAGAATTGTGCGGGGGAGAGATAATAAAGACGAAGATAGGTGAAGTATGGCACTTTTACAATATAGTAGATGGAAAAAGGTATGATTTTACTAGGACCCAATTTCATGAAACATTAAACTATATGGACATGAAGTCGAGCCGTGAAGAAGCATTTGCAGATACAAATGAAAAATAATATAGCATTTTGAAGGAAAAGACAACGAAAGAATTAAAATTATCTTTTGACTCTTAATCTTTAATAAGTTACTATAATGGTGGTAACTTATTAAAGGGAACTTCATAGAGTTGAAAGGGGAAATACTTTTGAAAACAACTTATGTAAACGCTACAATCGTAACGATGAATGAACAAAATGAAGTGATAGAAAATGGATATATCATTGTAGAAAATGATCAAATTATAGATGTAAAGAGCGGAGAATTCGCTAACGATTTTGAAGTAGATGAAGTAATTGACATGAAAGGAAAGTGGGTTTTACCAGGGCTTGTCAATACACATACACATGTTGTTATGAGCCTTTTGAGAGGTATCGGAGATGATATGTTATTGCAGCCATGGCTTGAGACGAGAATTTGGCCACTTGAAAGTCAATTTACGCCAGAGCTTGCGGTCGCTAGCACGGAATTAGGATTACTTGAAATGGTGAAAAGTGGTACAACATCATTCTCTGACATGTTTAATCCAATTGGAGTAGATCAAGACGCAATTATGGAAACGGTATCAAGGAGCGGAATGCGAGCTGCTGTTTCAAGAACTTTATTTAGCTTCGGAACGAAAGATGATGAAAAGAAAGCAATTGAAGAAGCTGAGAAATATGTGAAGCGTTACTATAACGAAAGTGGTATGTTAACTACGATGGTTGCACCGCATAGTCCATATACATGTTCCACAGAACTGTTAGAAGAATGCGCACGTATTGCAGTAGAAAATCAAACGATGGTTCATATTCATCTTTCTGAAACAGAGCGTGAAGTACGTGATATTGAAGCACAGTATGGGAAGCGTCCAGTAGAATATGCAGCAAGTTGCGGATTGTTTAAACGCCCAACAGTTATTGCGCACGGTGTAGTATTAAATGAAAATGAGCGTGCATTTTTAGCAGAACATGATGTTCGAGTAGCTCATAACCCGAATAGTAATTTAAAATTAGGTTCTGGTATAGCAAATGTAAAAGCGATGCTAGAAGCAGGAATGAAAGTAGGAATTGCAACAGATAGTGTGGCGTCTAACAACAATTTAGATATGTTTGAAGAAATGCGCATAGCGACTTTATTACAAAAAGGTATTCATCAAGATGCAACAGCATTACCAGTTGAAACAGCTCTTACACTTGCGACTAAAGGAGCTGCTGAAGTAATCGGGATGAAACAAACGGGCTCACTTGAGGTTGGAAAGTGTGCTGATTTTATTACGATTGACCCATCTAATAAGCCGCATTTACAACCGGCAGATGAAGTGTTATCACATCTTGTGTATGCAGCTAGTGGAAAAGATATAAGCGATGTAATTATTAATGGTAAACGTGTCGTTTGGAATGGTGAATGTAAAACATTAGATGAAGAGCGTATTATATTTGAAGCAAGTCGTTATAAACGAGGTTTACAAAGATAGGTATTTATATGTCAGTTGAAAAAGCTGTCCTTTTTTAAAAGGATAGCTTTTTTTCTTGAACGAATAAATATTCAAAAGAATGTCGCATCTTTCTGTTAGTATTTCTGCTATAATATATAACGTTTTACAATATCATATTTTTAAGGAGAACAACTCATGAAGCGAAAAAAGAGCCATTTAATGGTAATGGCACTTGTTACAACTTTATTATTAACAGCTTGTAATAATAAAGCGAATAAAAGTGACACAGAGGCAAAAAAACAAGTATTAAATGTAACGGTATCAGAAGAAATTCCTTCTCTTGATACTGCGAAAACGATGGATGGTACGTCAGCGCACGTTATGCAAAACATATTTGAAGGGTTGTATGTATTAAATGATCAAGATCAGCCTATTCCAGCAGTAGCAAAGTCGTTTGAAAGAAGTGAAGATGGTAAAAAATATACATTTGATTTGCGTAAAGATGCAAAATGGTCAAATGGAGACAGTGTAACAGCCAATGATTTTATGTTTGCGTGGAGACGGGCGGTAAGTCATGAAACAGCGTCTCAATATGCGTATATGCTCTTTTACGTGAAAAATGCGAAAGAGATAAATAAGGGAACAATGCCTCTTGATGAACTTGGGGTTAAAGTCATAAATGATTATAAGTTAGAAGTGGAACTAGAACAGCCAATTCCGTATTTTTTACAGTTGTTAGCGTTACCTATATACTTACCACAGTACGAATCATTTTTAAAAGAACAAGGAAAGAATTATGCATTGGAACCTAGTAATCTCATATATAACGGTCCATTTGTATTAGAGAAGTGGAAGCATGAACAAGAATTTCAATTAAAGAAAAATGATACATATTGGGATAAAAAGAAAGTGAAATTAGAAGAAATAAACTTTCAAATTGTGAAGGATACAATGACAGCAGTAAATTTATATGAAGCTGGCGATTTGGATCGAGTACCAATTAATTCTCAATTTGTAGACAAGTATAAAGGGAATAAGGAATTACATATGTCGAGCGATCCTGGAATTGCAATGCTCCGTTTTAATGAAAAAAATAATGCGTTAGCAAATAAGAAAGTGCGTCAGTCTATCTCATTAGCGTTAAATAAAGAAGATTTTGTAGCTCACTTTATTAATAACGGGGCAAAACCTGCAAGTGGACTTGTACCAGTTGGTCATATAAATGAAGCGACTGGCAAAGATTTTAGAAAAGAAAACGGAGATATTTCTCCATACGACTTACAAAAAGCGAAAAAGATTTGGGAAGAAGCGAAAAAAGAACTTGGAGTAGAACAAATAAAACTCGAGTTTTTAACGTTTGAACAAGATAACGCAAAACGTATGGCGGAATATATAAAAGGTGACTTAGAGAAGAATTTGCATGGACTCGCGATACAAATTAAACAACAGCCATTTAAGCAAAAGTTACAATTAGAACAAACAGGTGATTACGATATATCTATGGTAAATTGGGGACCAGATTATAAAGATCCAATTAGTTATTTAGAGCTATTTACGACAAGTAATCCAAATAATAAAATGAATTATTCTAATCCTCATTACGATGAGCTAATAAAAAAAGCTAAAAATGATCTTATACTAGATCAAAAGAAAAGATGGGAAGCGTTGCGAGGAGCTGAGCAGGTCATATTAGAGGACGCTGCGGTAGCACCGCTTTATCATATTGGTTCCGCTTATGTACAAAGGGATTATGTAAAAGGAATTGAAAAGCATCAATTTGGTGGCGTTTATACTTATAAGAATGCTTATATCGATAATAAGTAAAACTATTAATCAAAAAAGAAACCTTACTTTTAAAAGTGAGGTTTCTTTTTTTTGAATTATATCTATTAAACCGATTTTAATAAAGAATAAAAATTCGTATCATAGGGGATATCATCTTGATACATATAGTTTTTTAGAACTCCTTCTTTTTCAAAACCTAATTTTAATAGTACTTTATTTGAAGCCTCATTTTCAAGAAAGACAATTGCTCCGATACGTTTTAAATGAAGTGTGTGGAAACCGTATGATATAACTTCAGAAACCGCTTCAGTCGCATATCCATTTCCCCAGTGTTCAGGGAAAAAGGCATAACTTATATTTGCTCGTTTATGTTCGGAAGACCAATCATGAAAACCAATTGTTCCAATGAGACCTTTCTTGTCTTTTAATTCGATTCCCCATTTAATGCCGCTTCTTGCGTTGTAACCCAACTTAAAATTATTAAGGATTTGCTTTACTTGATCCAAATTTTGCAATGGTTTTTGGCCATAATGGCGCAGGACATCGGTATTAGAAAAGCACTGTAATATACTCGGTGCATCTTCTTCGGTAAGTTCTCGTAAAATGAGCCGGTTGGTTTTTAATATAGGAAACATGCCTTCACTCCATTTCTTCTGAAACTAGAATGTGTTGTTATTATATAATTTAATCTGAAAATAAAGATTATTCAAGGTGTAATGATGATTTTGATTTATGTTAAAATTAATTGTGGAATATATTTCAAAAAGAGGTTTAGATATGGAGAAAAACTCAATTTTAATTGTAGATGATGATCGAGATATTATTCGATTCGTTAATGAAAATTTAAAACAAGAAGGTTTTACTGTCTTTAGTGCTGACAACGGAGAAGAGGCGTTAGAGGTATTGAATAATAATGATGTTCAACTTGCTATCCTTGATGTTATGATGCCTCAAATGGATGGGATTGAATTGTGTAGAAGGATAAGAGAGAAATATAGTTTACCAATTATGTTTTTAAGCGCGAAATCATCGGACATAGATAAAGTCGTTGGATTTAGTACTGGGGCAGATGATTATATTGTGAAGCCGTTCAGTACAATTGAATTTATAGCAAGAGTGAAAGCTCAATTAAGAAGGTATACATATTTCAATCAAAATGCTGTTCAAGTAATAAAAAAGGAAATAAACATTAGAGGTTTAGAAATAGATGAAGTGTCGAGAACAGTAATGTTATATGGAGAAACAATTAATCTTACGAAAACTGAATATGATATTTTGTACTTAATGGCCGCTGCAATGAATCGTGTGTTTACTATTGAAGAAATATATGAAAGCGTTTGGAAAGAAAGGGCCTATGAAAGTAATAATACAGTAATGGTTCATATTGCAAGATTAAGAAATAAAATTGAAGAGAATCCAAAAGAGCCGAAGTTTATTCAAAATGTTTGGGGAGTCGGATATAAAATTGAAGATTAAATCATTACAAGGCATGAGAGCTAAGTTTTTTATCGCATTCATATGTAGCATTTTTTTAGCAACTGTAAGTATAATAGCGTTTCAAATTGCAATTGGAAATATATATAGTCATGTTACTGCGTTAGAGGAAAAATATTCATTTTTATATTTAATAGTTTTTTTAATTTTTACTACAATATACTTTGCATTCATGACAAAAACAACGATGAAAAGATTATCTGAAATTAACAAGAGTCTGAAGGAAATAAGTAATGGTAATTTGGAAATACATATACCTATTTCAAAAAATGACGAGATTGGTGAATTAGCAGCGAATGTTAATAGAATGGCCAAAAGTTTAAAAGAGTCTATAGAGAATGAAAAAAAATCGCAAGAAATGAAAGATGAAATGATTAGTAATATTTCTCATGACTTACGAACACCTGTAACATCCCTAATAGGTTACGCGGACCTGTTAGGAAATCAGCTGCATTCAAATAGAGAAGAATGTGAACAGTATGTAAGTATATTAAAGCGAAAAAGTTATGAATTGAAAAATCAAGTAGATGATTTATTAGAATATTGTCAAATAAATTATAGAGAGATCGAATTACATAAAAGTGTAGTAAATATGAAAGCGTTCATTGAACAAATCATGATTGATTTTGTACCACAACTAGATGATGCCGATATGAGCTTTTGTATTAAAGGTGATAAGGTGTTACATGTGGAAATGGATGTAGCGGTTATGGTGAGGCTATTCGAAAATGTAATTAGTAATAGCATTATGTACGGGAAAGACGGAAAGGAGCTTTTAATTCAAGTTTCTAAAAGAGATATGAATGTTGAAATAGAAATTAAAAATTTTGGACAATGCATTCCGAATGAGAACCTTCCTTACGTTTTTGAAAAGTTTTATCGTGGTGAAAAATCACGTAGCTCTCATACGGGTGGAAAAGGAATGGGGCTTGCAATTGCGAGAAGTATAGCGGAACTTCATAAAGGAGATATCACTGTACGTAGTAACGATAAAGAAACGGTTTTCACTATCGTTTTACCGCGGTATAAAGAAATGTAAGAAAGTCGTAAGTATTTCTTTCATATGTCGTAATTTTTACTTCGTATCATGGGGAACAAAGATAGGAGAGTAGGGATACAGCATGTGGAAGAGATTTTTATTAGCGATTATAGTTGCTTTTTTAATTATAAGTTGGAGTTTAGTTTATTTAGGTAATGGCGTTACATCAGTCTTTGTGTGGTGGATTATACAGGCTTTTAGTGTAATTTCAGTTTGTCTCTTAATAGGCTCAGCAGTAATGTTTGTTTGGAAAGGCATTTTTAGAAAGCGGATAGATGGAACGCTACTATTAATAGTTCTGTTTTCTACCATTGGAGCTTGGCCCGTGGGGTGGTTCGCTAACATTGGGAGAATTGCATACCCGGTAGATGTACAGTCTATGAGTCCTAAAGTAGTCGTTCGTTTTCCTTTGAATGAACGAGCATTGATAGGTTGGGGCGGCGATAAATTAGAAACGAACTATCACGTTATAAAACCAAATGAACGATGGGCATACGATATTCTCATTCCACCTGCTGAAGTGAAAAGTAGTAAGTTAGAGGATTATGGAATATATGGAGCGAAAGTAATGGCACCAGCTTCTGGGACAGTTGTATCAATTAAAAATGATGAAATAGATTTAGTTCCGGGATCGGATGATTTTCAATCGATGGCGGGAAATCATATTTATTTACGACTGGATGAAACAGGTACATTTTTGTTTCTTGCCCATTTAAAGAAAGGATCAATTAAAGTGAGGGAAGGCGAACATGTAAATGAAGGAGAATTTCTTGCCCAAGTTGGTAACTCAGGAAGTTCAAGTGAGCCGCATTTACATATTCATCATCAAAGGCAGGATCCATCTAAGGTGAGCATATTTCTTTCGGAAGGATTACCACTTTATTTTCGAACTGAAAAAGGTGCGATAATGCCAGAAAGAGGGACATACATAAGTGGTAAGTAGAAGGAAATCATTTCATCCAAAAAGGGTATTCCAAATTAAATTTGGAATACCCTTTTTTATTAACCTACAAATGTTTGATACAGTAAGAAAATATTTAAAGCGATAATAAGTGCAGCGATTAACCACGCGATAAATGTTGTAATGCGATGGTTGACGAGTGCGCCCATAATCTTCTTATTACTTGTAAACATAATAAGTGGTACTAATGCAAAGGCAATACCGAACGATAAGACAACTTGACTCATAACGAGAGCGTAAGTTGGATTTACACCTAAAGCGATAATAACGAGAGGCGGAATCATTGTTATAAATCGGCGTAAGTATAACGGAATATGCATTCGAATGAATCCTTGCATAATAATATCACCAGACATCGTACCAACAGAAGAACTAGATAAACCTGCTGATAAAAGTCCAATTCCAAATAATGCAGCCGATACAGGACCGACTAAATTACTGAACTGGTTAAAAGCAACATCAAGGTCTTCAACGTGCAAGCCGTTTTTAAAGAATAGTGCAGCTGCTACAATTAACATACTTGCATTAATTGCTCCAGCGATAACCATTGCAATAATAATATCGATGAATTCGAAGCGGAAAATCTTTTTCTTTTGTTCATCATTTGTTCCGACTACACGGCGCTGCGTTAAGGCCGAATGTAAATATATCGCGTGCGGCATTACTGTCGCACCTAAAATTCCAGCTGCTAAAAGGATGCTATCTACACCTTGGAATTTTGGAGTGAAAAGTCCTGAGAGTAGAGGGCTTAATTCCGGTTTTGCGTAAAAGACTTGGATACCAAAAGCGATAACAACGATAAAAATCATACCTGTTATGATAGCTTCTAATGGACGAAAGCCTCTGCGTTGAAATTCAAGAATAATAAATGATCCAACTGCTGTAATTAAAGCAGCTGGTAACATCGGAATTCCAAATAATAAATACAATCCAAGTGCTGCCCCGATAAATTCTGCTAAATCTGTAGCCATAATAACGAGTTCACCTTGAATCCATAAACCGATGGAAACTGGTTTGGGGAAGTTTTCGCGAGCTACTTCAGGAAGATTTCTCCCAGTAGCGATTCCTAATTTAGCTGATAAAGTTTGAATTAATACAGCCATTAAATTAGAAGCGAGTATTACCCAAAGCAATAAATACCCATATTGTGATCCAGCTGCGATATTTGTAGCAAAGTTCCCAGGATCAATATAAGCAACTGATGCGATAAAAGCAGGTCCTAAGAATGGTAACAGTCTTTTAAAGCCTTTTGTTTGTCCACTTAACGCTAAATGGGCTGATTGAACTGTTGTACTTTGAGAAGGGACTTGTTTATCTTTTGTTATATCTTTATTCATAGTAGTATTCCCCTTTGAAATCTTAACTTGATTAAAGTTTCACTTTATTCTTACTCTTACTCATTATTTCAATACATTTAGATATATGATGTGGCAATTTCATTTGAACATAAAAGTTTCCTTAATGCAAATTATATGACTGTGTACAATGAATGGTGTGACGATGCAAAAATATTTTGGGAGTTTATGGTTGATGAATAAGGGAGAAGATAATAAATTATAGGGCTATTTTTGAAATTTATGTGAACATACAGCTTATATTACAGCATATTAATTGATGGAAATGAAATTGTATGATATATAATATATTGGGATTACAACCTAACCGTAGTGTTTTGTTCTGTAATCTTGTTTTTATTTTTGTTAACTTGTAGAAAAAATTGTAAATAGAAGAAAATAGGCTAAGTACAATTTAGTATGTATTTTCTTATTATATATGTTTTGATATGAACGTTAACTTATACATGATTTTAAAATTTAGATAGGTGGTAGAAATACATTGGCAACTACAAAACCATATAGAGTATTACTGTATTACATGTACACAACAATTGAAAATCCAGAAGAATTTGCTGAACAGCATTTAGAATTTTGTAAATCACTTGAGTTAAAAGGAAGAATTCTTGTAGCGACAGAAGGAATTAACGGAACTTGTTCTGGAACTGTTGAGCAAACAGAAAAATACGTGGAAGCGATGAATAATGATCCACGTTTTGCTGGAATCGTGTTTAAAATTGATGAGGCGGATGAACATGCATTCAAGAAAATGCACGTACGTCCTCGTTCAGAGTTAGTTACACTTCGTCTAGAAGACGACATTAATCCGAAAGAGATTACTGGGAAGTATTTAGAACCAAAAGATTTTTATGAGGCAATGAAACAAGAAGATACAGTTATTATTGATGCACGAAATGATTATGAATTTGATTTAGGACACTTTAAAGGTGCAATTAAACCAGATATTGAATCATTCCGTGAATTACCAGATTGGATTAGAGAAAATAAAGAAACACTTGAAGGTAAAAAGATTTTAACGTACTGTACAGGGGGAATTCGTTGTGAGAAATTCTCAGGTTGGTTAGTTCGCGAAGGTTATGAAGATGTAAGCCAGCTTCATGGCGGAATTGTAACGTACGGAAAAGATCCAGAAGTACAAGGTGAACTTTGGGATGGTCAATGTTACGTATTTGATGAGCGTATCGCTGTACCAGTAAACCAAAAAGAGCACGTTATCGTTGGTAAAGATCATTTTACAGGTGAACCTTGTGAGCGCTATGTAAACTGTGCAAACCCTGAATGTAACAAGAAAATTTTATGTTCTGAAGAAAGTGAAGCAAAACATTTACGTGCATGTTCTCATGAATGTCGTGTACACCCACGTAATCGTTATATCGTGCAACACGAATTAACTGAAGAGCAAGTAGCTGCTACATTAGAAAAAATCGAAGCAGGTAAGTAAGCGGAATTAGTTTAACAAAAACGAGAAGAAGTTACTCCAAAGTTTATTTTAGAGTAACTTCTTTTTTGTCAATTTTTGTCGGTAAGTCGATATATTTAAAAAATCGCCGATATATTTTGAGTTGCACCGATATACTCGGAAAATCGCTGATAAAAATTTCATTTACTGAAGCGCGCCATGAATTTGTAATTTGAAAATAATCGTCTTTAATTCTTATCTTCTTTTTCTTTAACGGCAGAAAGTACAGTTTGTTTTACCCATGCTTTTCGGTTTTTATGTTGCATCGCCCATTGATATAAACTGTGAGCACCTAAAATTAGAGATATACATATCCCACTAATAGATAAAAATAGGGCGAAATATTCAAGAGGAGTATAAGAAACTACATGCCCCTCACTTTTTTTTCCTATAAGATCAATTAGTGTAAATCCAAACATTTGGCCCACTACAGAGTAGAGAGTTAAAATTAATAATAAAAGGCTATCTTTTTTAGATGCAACATTTTCTTGATATTTAAACAAGCCATCAAGATTTTGTTTCGCATTCGTGAACAGTATTTCAATATTGAAAAGTTTTCTTAAACGAAAGAAAATATCTTCACTTTGTGACTGAGATACTAACTCTAAAGAAAAATAATTAGCTGTAAACGAATTAATAGAGTAAATTAACTTTTCTATCTCATTTGTATCTTGTTCAATATTTAGTTCAGCATAAGCGTTTGCCATTTTTAACAATACAATTTTATGGAATAAGTTTAATAATAAAGCGTAATAAAACTCCCCATACATTTGGCTAGCAAGTTTAGCTATTTTATTATCATCTTCGTTCGTAATACATGTGAAAATATGTTCTTCCATTATGAAATAACGATTAGGAGCCCACCTTTGATAGGCGTGCTGTTTCAAGTAATCATTTATATAAGGGAGATTGTTCGCACTTACATACGGTTTACCATCACTTGTTAATCCAGAAAGACTGGAAGTACGATAAACATCAATAACGTTAAGTTCCATATGTTGTTTTAGCGATAACAAAGTTTGCACGTACATTCTTTGGTCTTCAAAAAAAGGAAAAGTTTGAAAGTAAGAACTTCTTAATCTTTTCTTTTCAAAAAAATCTGTTAAACCGTTAAATAAATAACCGAAAATGAACTTTTCAACTTGGGAATATTTTTTCCCCGCACATGTTATGCAAATGCTTTCGTCCATTTCATCTCTCGTTTCAAGTACGCGGAATCGTGCAGCGAATTCTATTGCTTCTGATAATGTCATATTTGGAGAGATGTTAACTTCTGTTCGGATTGTTAGAAACCCAAGTTCATAAGGACAAAGTGTTACATCAATTGAGTGCACTGTGAATGGGACAGAGATAAGATTTGTTGTTAAATGGCCGTTTAAATTGAGATCTTTAGAATAGCGCTGTAATCCTTTTTGATGCTCAGAATGAGGGAAGAGAATTTTATTCGTAAATGAAAGATAGTATGCTTCCATATTTTGATGTGAAACATGAAACTCCCCGTAATATGTATTTTCATCTTCAAGATGATCGAGTCGAAAGGGCCGGAAATCATTTTTTTGTAAGAAAGGGAACATATTTTGTTCATATCCACTTTTGAACGAAAATGGGAAAATAAATTGAAAAATAGCTGTTGATACATATTTTTCTTCGATCGTTTGTATTGCCTCCATTTATATTGTTTCCTTTCAATGTAAGCTATAGAAACAACATGCCCTAATCTGCTAAAAAATAACCACGGGATTTTTATATAATTAAGAATGAAAATTCAGCTTATTTATTAGGTGACATGTATAATGTTATGTATACTAAAAGGAGTAGAATTGTGTTTTGAAAAGGGGGATGTATTATGCGTATTTTAGTATTAGGAGCTGGAGGCGTTGGAGGTTTTTTTGGTGGACGACTTGCCGAAAAGGGAGAAGATGTAACTTTTCTCGTACGTAGTAAACGGAAAGAACAATTAGAGGAAAAAGGTCTTGTTATCCGAAGTATTAACGGCGATTTTTCATTTCAACCGAAGCTAATAACGAAAGAAGATATTACCACTCCATTTGATGTGATTTTATTCTCAACAAAAGCGTATCACCTAAACGAGGCAATAACAGATTTGAAACCATTTGTAGGAGAGAATACAGTAATAATTCCAGTGTTAAATGGTATCGCTCATTTAACACTATTACAAAAGGAATTCGGCGTGGAAAAAGTAATTGGCGGTTTATGCTTTATCGAGACGACGTTAAACGATCAAGGAGAAATCGTACAAACTAGTGTTGCCAACAGACTTGTATTTGGGGAAATTAAGCCTCAAGATTCAGAGAGAATAAAGCTTATTTCTAAAATATTTGCAGATACAAAAGCTAGTTTTGTTTTAAGTGAAAATATTGTGCAAGATATGTGGCATAAATATTTATTTATCACCGTAATGTCAGGTGTGACAACATTAATGCGTGCGCCGATAGGACCGATTCGTGAGAGTGATGGAGGCCGAGAATTTATTAGGAACTTATTTGAAGAATCAGTGCAAATCATGAAATCTATGGGGGCTCCAGTTAAGGACAATATCGCCCAGGAACATATGAAAACGATTGATAAAATTTCGTATGATATGAAGTCATCTATGCAACGGGATATGGAAAAAGGTTCGCTCATTGAAGGGAAGCATTTACAAGGATACTTATTGAAATTAGCAGAGGAAATGTCTATAGATGTGCCTTTATTAAGTGTTGTGTATCAAAATTTAAAGGTATATGAAAAAATGATTTTTACTAAAGAAATGGTATGAAAAAGAGTAAAGGATAGCAAAATATAAATGTTGCTATCCTTTTTTTTGTTTCTTTTTGACAATTTATTCGTTTCTTTTCGGTTTATCTGTCGTATTTCGTTCTCTTTCACGTTTACCATATAGCTGATTAATTTCATTTGCTACTGCATCTAAATATGAATCGGAAAAAAGTGGCTTCTTTTCTTTAGACATACGGGTCTCCTTTGTGGATTTTTAGTATTCATTATGTATATTTTTCAGTGGATTATGCGCAATCGTTTTAATTTTTTTCTTTTTTAAAATTTTTGTTTACTTTTTGAAAATAAAGGAGTATTATAATCCACAGTTTCAATTTTCTAAATCGCTGAAGCCGCATGGTGCGGGGGACCCGTTCTTATGGATTAGTACATAATCCAATGGGGTGAATCCTTGAAAAAGGTAGGGCTACTCATAGGCCCGAATCCGACAGCTAACCTCGTAAGCGTTATATTGAGAAGGAAGGTGGAGCTTGTGCGACAAAAAAAATAATGTCTACAAGTCTATTTCATTATGGCTTGTAGACATTTTTTGTTTTCTGAAGAAATAGTTTATCCGCTGTAATTAGCAGAAAAATTCGTGCAAAATTATTGGAGAGTGGACAGCGTTGGTTTCATCTATCAAAAGGTTTTTAATTGGAAGACCGTTAAAATCAACTGAGTTAGGAGAGCAAAAGCTTAATAAAACGAAGGCGCTAGCAATTTTATCTTCTGACGCATTGTCATCGGTTGCATACGGACCAGAGCAAATTTTAATTGCTTTAGCAGGTCTTGGAGCAGTAGCTTATTGGTATTCCATTCCGATTGCTATTGGGGTATTAGTATTATTGACAGCTCTTATTTTATCTTATCGACAAATTATTTTTGCTTACCCTCATGGCGGCGGGGCATATGTTGTATCAAAAGAGAATTTAGGGATGAATCCAGGCTTAATAGCAGGAGGATCTTTATTAGTTGATTACATTTTAACGGTTGCAGTAAGTGTATCTGCGGGTACAGATGCGCTCACATCTGCTTTTCCTAGCTTACATGCACATAATGTAATCATTGCGATTATATTTGTCATATTGATTACCATCTTAAATTTAAGAGGTGTAACGGAATCAGCTTCCGTTTTAGCATATCCGGTTTATTTATTCGTTGTAGCATTATTTATATTAATTGGTGTAGGAATATATAATATTTTGACTGGTCACGTTTCACCCACGCTACATTCGCCAATTGGAACACCAGTTGCGGGAATTAGTTTATTTCTACTGTTACGAGCATTTGCTTCAGGAAGCTCTGCTTTAACGGGTGTTGAGGCGATATCTAACGCAATTCCAAACTTTAAAGATCCTGCACCTAACAATGCAGCGAAAACATTGCTTGCGATGGGTGCATTACTTGCAGTTTTATTTTCAGGAATTGTCTTTTTAGCTTATTATTACGGAATTAATCCAAGTAAGGAAGTAACAGTTGTTTCACAAATTGCTGAACAAACATTTGGACGTAATTTCATGTACTATTTCATTCAAGGTACAACAGCTTTAATATTAATTCTTGCTGCTAACACAGGTTATTCTGCATTTCCGCTATTAGCAGTTAACCTTGCAAAAGATAAGTTTATACCGAGAATGTTTACGATTAGAGGAGACCGCCTAGGTTATTCAAACGGTATTATTATACTTGGGATTTCTTCGATTATTTTAATTGTAGCTTTTCAGGGAAAAACAGAACACTTGATTCCGCTATATGCAGTAGGGGTATTTATTCCGTTTACACTTTCTCAAACTGGAATGGTACTAAAATGGCTTCGTGAAAAGCCTGAAGGATGGGCTTTAAGATTAACGGTCAATTTAATTGGTGCAGTCATTAGTTTTATCGTAATGAGTATGTTCTTTTTAACTAAATTCGCACAAGTTTGGTCGATCCTTATTTTCTTACCTGCCATTATCTTCTTGTTCCATCGAATAAAGAAGCATTATGATGCAGTGGGGGATCAATTAAGTTTAAAAACTTGTGAACCACTTGTTCCGATTGAAGGGAATGTAATTGTCGTTCCTGTAGCAGGTATGACTCATGTAGTAGAAAATTCACTGAACTATGCTAAAGCTCTTTCTGCAGATCAAGTTATCGCTGTGTATGTTGCTTTTGACAGAGAAGAGGAAAAGAAATTTGAAGAGAAATGGGAGAAGTGGCAACCTGAAGTAAGGCTTGTTACATTACATTCTCATTATAGAAGTATTATTCAGCCGCTAACAAAATTTATTGATACAGTACAATATAAGGCGAGTGAATCAAATTACCGAGTTACGGTCGTTATACCACAGTTTATTCCGAAAAAAGGTTGGCATAACATTCTTCATAATCAGTCTAGTTTACTCATTCGTGCGTATTTACTCTATAAAAGAAATGTTGTTATTACGACAGTACCGTATCATTTGAAAAAGTAAGGAAATTTTTTAAGGATAACTTCACGAAAGTGAAGTTATCCTTTTTGTGTATATGCTATGCATAATTGCATATGGATCTAAAAAGTATATTAGTATAATTTTAATGATTATGAATATGTAGTGTTTTCTGTTGTGGTATATAGATAGTTTAATCGAGAAAGTGAATTGAATTTTATTTTGGGATAAGGACATGAGAGCTTGAAAATAAAGGGAATTAAAATACTTCTTTACGTTATATAAATAGCTGTGTTTAAATGACCTTACAGTACAAAACTTACATGAAAACAAAACGAAATTTCATACTTTCATACGTTAATTAGTTTAAAATGAATAATATTTTCATGTAATATATTCACTGTGTGAATGTGGAACTCGCAATAAAACAGAAAATTTATACAGATTTATTCATACTAAGCACATATGAAAAGTTATGAATTGTTTTATAACAATAAGTAAGTACTGTAGAAATAAAGTTTGAGAGAGGTGGTTCGTACATGACTCACGGTGAGAACGTTCTCTATTTTTAACCATCTCAAATCAATTGCAAGAAAATAGAATAATAAAATGCGATAGTAATAGTTGCTAATACATAGGAGGAGTTAAAGTGAAAAAGACTTTAATTACAGGGTTATTGGTTACAGCAGTATCTACGAGTTGCTTCGTTCCTGTAAGCGCTTACGCTAAGGAGGGGCAAACAGAAGTGAAAACAGTATATGCGCAAAATGTAATTGCTCCAAATACATTATCCAATTCAATTAGAATGTTAGGGTCACAGTCACCGCTTATCCAAGCATACGGATTAGTTATTTTGCAACAGCCAGACATTAAGGTAAACGCTATGAGTAGTTTAACGAATCATCAAAAATTTGCAAAAACGAATGTACGAGAGTGGATTGATGAATATAATCCGAAGCTAATCGACTTAAATCAAGAAATGATGAGATACAGCACAAGATTTAATAGTTATTATAGTAAGCTCTATGAACTAGCAGGAAAAGTAAATGAAGATGAACAGGCAAAAGCAGATTTTACAAACGCATATGGAAAATTACAATTGCAAGTCCAAAGCATTCAAGAGAGTATGGAGCAAGATTTATTAGAGTTAAATCGATTTAAAACGGTATTAGACAAAGATAGTAACAACTTATCAATTAAAGCTGATGAGGCAATAAAAACACTTCAAGGATCAAGTGGAGATATTGTGAAATTAAGAGAAGATATTAAAAGAATTCAAGGGGAAATTCAAGCTGAATTAACTACTATTTTGAATAGACCGCAAGAAATCATTAAAGGTTCTATTAATATCGGTAAACAAGTATTTACAATTACAAATCAAACTGCACAAACGAAAACAATCGACTTTGTTTCTATCGGTACTTTAAGTAATGAAATTGTAAATGCTGCAGATAGTCAAACGAGGGAAGCAGCTCTTCGTATTCAACAAAAGCAAAAAGAGCTATTACCGCTTATTCAGAAGTTATCACAAACTGAATTAGAGGCGACTCAAATTACATTTGTTGAAGATCAAGTAAGTAGCTTTACAGAACTAATTGATCGCCAAATTACAACTTTAGAAACGTTATTAACGGATTGGAAAGTTTTAAATAATAATATGATCCAAATTCAAACAAATATTGAAGAAGGCACGTATACAGACAGTAGTTTACTTCAAAAACATTTCAATCAACTTAAAAAAGTAAGTGATGAAATGAATAAGCAAACAAATCAATTTGAAGATTACGTTACAAACGTTGAAGTACATTAAACAGAAAAATAATTAGCGATATAGGGAGAGAAGAAAAATGACAAAAAAACCTTATAAAGTAATGGCTCTATCAGCACTTATGGCAGTATTTACAGCAGGGAATATTATGCCGGCCCATACGTATGCAGCTGAAAGTACAGTGAAACAAGCTCCAATTCATGCAGTAGCAAAAGCATATAATGATTATGACGAATATTCATTAGGACCAGAAGGCCTTAAAGATGCGATGGAAAGAACAGGTTCTAACGCTTTAGTAATGGATCTGTACGCTTTAACAATTATTAAACAAGGTAATGTTAACTTTGGGAACGTAACGTCAGTTGATACATCTTTAAAAGGTAAAGTGATTCAGCATCAAGATACAGCTAGAGGGAATGCACAACAATGGCTAGATGTATTGAAGCCACAGCTTATTTCAACAAATCAAAATATCATTAATTACAATACGAAATTCCAAAACTATTATGATACTTTAGTTGCTGCGGTTGATGCAAAGGATAAAGCAACTCTTACGAAAGGTCTAACTAGATTATCAAGTAGTATTACTGAAAATAAAGCGCAAGTAGATAAGTTAGTAGAAGACTTAAAGAAATTCCGAAATAAAATGACGTCGGATACTCAAAATTTCAAGGGAGATGCAAATCAAATTACATCTATCTTGGCTAGTCAAGATGCTGGAATTCCGCTTCTGCAAAATCAAATTACAACGTATAATGAAGCAATTAGTAAATATAATGCAATTATTATCGGTTCATCTGTTGCGACAGCTTTAGGCCCAATTGCAATTATCGGTGGTGCGGTTGTAATTGCTACGGGAGCAGGAACTCCGCTAGGAATCGCATTAATTGCAGGTGGAACAGCAGCAGTAGGTGGTGGTACTGCAGGAATCGTCTTAGCGAAGAAAGAGCTTGATAATGCACAGGCAGAAATTCAAAAGATAACAGGACAAGTTACAACTGCGCAATTAGAAGTGGCAGGACTAACGAACATTAAAACACAAACTGAATATTTAACAAACACAATTGATACAGCAATTACAGCGTTGCAAAACATTTCAAATCAATGGTACACAATGGGATCAAAATACAATTCTTTACTTCAAAATGTAGATTCAATTAGTCCAAATGACCTTGTTTTCATTAAAGAAGATTTAAACATTGCGAAAGATAGCTGGAAGAACATTAAAGACTATGCAGAAAAAATCTATGCTGAAGATATTAAAGTAGTAGATACGAAAAAAGCATAATCGAATACGAATCGTTAGAGCGTTAAGTATTGATGAATGAGTTGAAGCTCCTGTTCAGTTGTGAGCAGGAGCTTTTTTATATCCTTATAAAGAGAATGGGTGAAAAGTATGCAGAAAAGATTTTATAAAAAATGTCTTTTAACGATCATGATTGCTGGGGTGGCAACGAGTAATGCACTTCCTTTACATCCTTTTGCAGCGGAACAAAACGTAAAAACATTACAAGAAAATGCAAAAAATTATTCTCTCGGTCCAGCAGGATTCCAAGATGTAATGGCGCAAACGACATCGAGCATATTCGCAATGGATTCATATGCAAAATTAATTCAAAATCAGCAAGAGACTGATTTGAGTAAAATAAGTTCAATTAATAGTGAGTTTAAAGGAAATATGATTCAGCATCAAAGAGATGCAAAAATTAATGCGGCGTATTGGTTAAATAATATGAAGCCTCAAATTATGAAAACGGATCAAAATATTATTAATTACAATAATACTTTTCAAGCGTATTATAATGACATGTTAGCAGCGATTGATCAAAAGGATAGCGGTAAATTAAAAGCGGATTTAGAAAAGTTGTATGCGGATATTTTAAAGAATCAAAATGAGGTAGATGTACTATTAGGGAATTTGAAAGCTTTTCGCGATAGAATGGCGAAAGACACAAATAGTTTTAAAGAGGATACGAATCAATTAACCTCGATTTTGGCGAGTACGAATGCTGGTATTCCAGCTCTAGAGCAACAAATAAATACATATAACGATTCGATTAAAAAGAGTAACGACATGGTCATTGCTGGTGGCGTACTTTGCGTAGCACTAATAACATGTCTTGCGGGCGGACCGATGATTGCGATCGCAAAAAAAGATATTGCAAATGCAGAACGAGAAATAGCCAGTTTAAAGAATAGAATTTCAGGAGCACAAGCAGAAGTGGCAATTTTGACAGATGTGAAAAATAAAACGACTAATATGACAGAAACAATTGATGCAGCAATTACAGCACTGCAAAACATATCAAATCAGTGGTATACGGTAGGTGCGAAATATAATAATTTACTACAAAACGTAAAAGGAATCAGCCCTGAAGAATTTACCTTTATAAAAGAAGATTTAAATACAGCGAAAGATAGCTGGAAGGATGTAAAAGATTATACAGAAAAATTACATGAGGGTGTGACGAAATAAACAGTGGACTAGTTCCGCTGTTTATTTTTTTATCCCGTTTTTTGTGAGAGCCGAGCTTGTAATTTTACCCATAAGTTTGCCGTTTGTTTTATCAATGTAACTTTAGGATAATGTTTGGTCAAATTGATACTAATAACCTCGATAAACTCCTGATCACGCTTTTTATATTTAATATTTTAAGTAAAAAAGCTATACTATAGGCAAAACTAAAAATTGGAAAGGAAATACTAGAACATGGAAAATTATTTGTTATTTATCCTCACAGCAATCTTAATCATAATAATGCCTGGTCCCGGTTTTGCCTTAGTTACAAAAAACACTATCTCGCATGGTAGAAATGGTGGGATAAGGACCGTCTTAGGAACGGTATCTGGAATGATGATTCATACAATAATGGCTACACTAGGACTCTCTGCTATCCTAATGAAATTCTCTATGTTATTTACATTAATAAAATATGCTGGGGCTTTTTATTTAATTTACTTAGCTGTAAAGTCAATTAAAAGTGCCTTTTCTAAAAAAGAAGATATGTCAGGTTCAGTGGAAATGAACTCTAAGGATATTGGTACGATTAAAAGTTTTAGACAAGGATTTACCACGGCAATCTTAAATCCGAAAACGGCTGTATTTTTCCTAAGTTTTCTACCCCAATTTATTGTGAGCAATCAAAGTCATCTCTTCCAATTTCTGTTGTTAGGACTCACATTTACGACTTTGACAGCAATATGGTATTTACTTTATATCTCACTAATACGTCAATTAAGAACTTTTTTACGAAAAGAAAAAGTGAACCGTACAATAGAGGGTATTACTGGTACAGTATTATTAGCATTTGGAGTTAGGTTATTTTTCCAAAAATAAATATGTATATGAAAAGAGAAATAATCAATGGTGGTTATTTCTCTTATTCACTTATTCTAAAACTACCATTATAGATTTCTAGAGGTGAGATGATTTTTTGTTGGGTATTTATGTTACTATCACTGTAAAAATTGTGAAGAAATGTACTTAAACTAACGGGGCAGGATAGTTGAATAAGAATAAAAATATTTTTATAAGTTAAATTTATTGAATATCATAAAATATTTATAATTAAACTTTTTTCTAAATCAACACTCGATGGCGAGGTGGTGTTACCTCAAATATAATTATTTTATTTGAAGATCTCATTTTAATTTTTTCAAATCTTTTCATAGGTTGATATACAAAGACGTGTAGTGATAAGCCTATAACTGCAGTAATGTTTAAAATAATACTTATAATCATTAAAGACCATTCTATAACTGGAGAAAAGTATCCGTCCGTACTTAATGTAGAAGAACTTACATCTAGTATTAAAATAACTATTAGTATAAAGGTAAGTTTTTAACCAATTTGAATCCCCCCTTTTAAGAGTAATATCTTTATATTATTATATTAAAAAATAAATTATATAATTAATTATAAGATAGTTATCTATGAGAATTTAACTTGTTTTTTCGTTTTGGGGTGTTAAAAAATTCTTAAGTTGATGGGCATGGGATAGCACACCATGCCTATGAACTTAAGAACAGAAACTTACGCTTGAACATAATATCAAATTTAGATGAGCAAAGCTATTTCAAGTGAATAGAATCCACTCTTTAAGAATACATAAAATATATACATACAAGCTTAGTCTGATCACTACATCATTAGTGAAAGTAGGATTCTATAGATTTTGGAGGAAGAGATATGAAAAAAAAGGTTCTCCTGTTTACAGATTTGGGGATTGATGATGCGTTTGCTATACTGTACACTTTTTTTCGTAAAGACATTCAACTTGTAGGAATTGTAGCCGATTATGGAAATGTATCCAGAGAAAATGCAATAAGAAATATTAACTATTTGAAGTACATTGCGGGAAGAGAAGAGATACCCGTATTCCTTGGTGCTTCTGTACCGTTGACAGGTATATTGATTCAGTATTTCCCTGAGGTACATGGAAAAGTCGGATTAGGACCTATCATTCCCCCTGAAATTTCATATCCAGTTTATCCTTTAAATGATATTTATCAAATTATAGAATCAAATTTAGAAGATCTTACAATTATCAATTTAGGAAGACTTTCTTCGCTAGCTACGACTTTTGTGTTGAATTTAGAAACAATGCGAAACGTAAGAGAATGTATTTGCATGGGGGGAGCTTTTTTCTATCCAGGTAACGTAACTGCTGTGGCTGAAGCTAACTTTTACTCAGACCCTTATGCAGCAAACTTAATTCTGCAGCATGCAAAGAACTTGACAATTATTCCTTTAAATGTGACTCAACATGCGATTGTTACACCCGAAATGGTCCAGCAAATCGATGCATTTCATCGGAATACACAGGATCTTGCAGGACTCATCATCAAACCTATGTTAGACTATTATTATAAATTCTACTCCAAGTCTAATCCTGGTATAAGTGGAAGCCCTATGCATGATTTTGTAACAGTGTGGTATTTGCTGAATCAAGAGGCTGTTGGCCTTTCAAGAGTACCCATTAAAGTAATTCCTGATCAAGGAGAAGGATTTGGTCAAAGTATTGCAGACTTTCGTTTTGCTACTAATCCAGGCTATAAAACGCATAATGTAGCTTTTCAGCTTGATTATAAAAGATTCAAGAAGGATATTATGGAAACGTTTTTAAAGAAGAGAGTGTAACAGACTTTATTAACTTCAGATAATAGGGATTATGTGAATGAAATGCCACTTCACTTAACGTACAGGAATTCGACTTTTTTAGGTTAAAATTCGCTTAGCATATAAAACTTCCAAAATGTTGGCTGTATCCCATCACTATCAAGCTAACAAAACAAAATCCCCCTAAAATGAAAAAATCCGCTGACTTCTCAAAGTAATTAACTGTAGTGAAAGAAAATTTTTATTTTGGGGTACATTAAAACTTTAGCTTGACGGGCAGGGGGCCTCGTCACATGCTTATCAAGCTAAGAAATTAGTTGTTCTCCAAAACGAAAAAATTAACTAAATCCCCATAAATAACTATAGGAAGATAAAAACACTGTAGCTTTCGAATAAAGTTTGATCAAAATTATGTAGTTGTTTGGTGATAATAAAATTGTTTCATTTATAATAAAATCATTTAAAAATTAATAGAGTTATTCAATTTATTCTGACGGTAATAATAAAGTAATTAAAAAGTGAAAATATTTGTTTGGAAAATACGGTTACTCATTTGCGATATTTACGTACCATGAAACAACTAATTACACTGTCTATAACTGAAATTCTCTTTGATTTCGAATGCTTTACAAACAAAAAAATAGCACGAATGTTCGTATGAAGGTATAATTATAAGTATCTTAAAATCAAAGGAGGTCTTGCCTTATGAGTCAAAGAATTTCCTACTATGATGTTGCACCTGATGGCATGAAAATTATGATGGATATGGAGAAGTACACTAAGAAATCTACAATTAATCGAATTACTAGAGAACTTATAAAGATTAGAGTCTCTCAAATTAACGGTTGTGCTTTCTGCATGGATATGCATACATCAGATGCCCGTAAGATAGGTGAAACCGAACAACGAATTTATTGCTTGAATGCTTGGAATGAATGTGATTTTTATACACCTGAAGAGAAAGTTGCTCTTGAACTATCTGAGCATATTACTCTAATTCCCACTAAAAGAGTTCCTGAAGACCTATATAAGCGAGTACGTGAACACTATGACGAGAAACAATATATTGACCTTGTTCTGGTAATTAATCAAATCAACAGTTGGAATAGAATTTCTATTGCAATGGGAAATACAGCAACTAAAAAATAATTGCTCTCAACGAACGGTAAATAAGAATAAAATTAAAGATGTTTAAAAATCACAATACAATTGTTTCATTTTTCTTTATTACGCAGTTATCATAAACTGTAACATAACCAAATTTTTGAAATTTATTGGTTCATCCTTTATAGCTTTTATAATAATATTATCTTGAAACACGAAGGGACTGAACTATGCGCAGATATCAATATCTTGACCCCAAAATAAAAACATAATGGAGGTAAAAATATTGATTACAGAACTACAAACCGAAAGATTAGTTTTAAGAAAAATGAAAGTATCAGACTCAGCTAGCATGTTTACAATTTGGGCGGATCCAGAAGTTACAAAATTTATGAATATCAATAGTTTTACTGATGAAAGCCAAGCGGTAGATATGATTGAAATGCTTGATAAGTTATCTCGGGAAAACAGAGCTATTCGTTATTCAATAATTGAATTAGAATCAAATGAAATTATCGGTTCTTGTGGTTATAATTCATTTGATTTCAAAAACGCCAAAGCAGAAATTGGTTACGATATTAGTAAAGCTTTTTGGGGTAAGGGGTATGCGCCAGAAGCCATTCTCTCTTTAATGGATTATGCGTTTAGTACTTTAGAATTCAATAGAATAGAAGCAAAAGTTGAATCTGAAAACATCAATTCAATAAAAGTCTTACAAAAGTTAAACTTTACATTCGAAGGGACAATGAGAAAGTGTGAAAAATCTAATGAAAAGTTTATTGATCTAAGTATTTATTCAAAATTAATAACAGATTAACTTATATTACTTAGCCTACATTCCTTAAAATGTAGACTATTAAATACCCTCGAAGCATCCTTAATTGCTATTAATTGGAAGTGAGGGCTACGGCTCTCTTTTTTAATTCACAATTTCTAGTACAATTGAAATAATTAAGAAACGTATAGAGTAATCCGTCCGATCTTAACCACTGAAGAAAAATTAACAGAGGAAGAGATCATGAACTTTGCTGTTGAAATGAGGGAAAAGAAATAGAAGGACACAACTATATAATAAGAAAAATCTAGAAGATACGTAATATTTAAAAATGAACCGTCTCATAAAGAACATGTAGTAATTTCTACGTGTTCTTTTTTAATAAAAATGAAAGTAAACTGTTAAATAAAAATTTACTTTCAATGTCATATAAGAAGAACAAAAAATAAGTCGTCTTTTGCTCTTAACAGGGTCTTACCAGCAGCATCCGTTACTTTAGAAACACTCCTATGAGATATAATTATTGATGGTACTTTTTAGGTGATATACTGGAGGTAGATTACTCATCTAATGATGAAGGGAGGTTTACGCGTATGGAAGTAACATTTACAGTAAGTAAATGGGATGAAAAGCCAGTCAATGACACTAGAAAAGATTTCCCTATTAATATTGCCCATGTCGAATATGATATTGACGGTGAATTAAAAGGAAAAGCTTTTGTTGAATATTTATTATATTATTTAGAATCAACTATAGATGATGGTCACTTGGCTACTGCTAAAATTTCTGGATTTTTACATTTCGAAGGAATTTATAAGGGAAAACGAGGGACATTTATAGCTATAGAGCAAGGGATATTTGATAAAGGAAATCTAGATTCCCCTGCAATAATCATCAAAGCTACTGGTGAATTAGAAAGCCTGAAAGGGTCCTATAATTATAAGTTTACAGGTCAAACCAGTAAAATGATTCTAGACTTTGAATTCTAACAAAATATCTTATAATTTAGCAAAAAGGGCATCCACTGTAATACCAGGAATGTCCTTTTTTAAACTAAATTATACCGAAAAACAAGACTCAAAATTTTCAATGGGAGGAAATGATATGAGGATCACGATACAAGAATATGTGGTCAATGAAATAGATTCAGGACCATATGGAATAACCGTAGGAAAAGACGGAGCATTGTGGTTTACGGAACAGAAAGGGAATCGAATTGGTAGAATAAATGCTACTGGTGAAATAAATTCTTTTCCCATTCCGACAGCAAATGCAGGAGCTATGTCAATTATCTCGGACCAGACCGGTGACTTATGGTTTACGGAATATAACTCAAGCAAGATCGGTAAAATGTCGATGAACGGTCTTTTTGAAGAATATGTACTCCCTACAACGAACGCCGCACCTTTTGGCATAACGGAAGGACCAGATGGAGCAATATGGTTTACAGAAATGAATAATGGTAGGATCGGAAGAATAACAAAGTCAGGGGAAATCACCGAGTTTGAATTGCCTAACTCCAAATCATTTCCCTCTTTTATTACTCTGGGATCAGACGGTGCATTATGGTTTACACAGAATCAGAACAATAGGATTGGGAGAATAACCACTAAAGGTGAGGTCAAAGAATATCCAATCCCAACACCCAACTCCGGGCCAGTTGGAATTGCGAGCGGCCCAGATGGAGCAATATGGTTTGTGCAAATCATAGGCAATAAAATTGGTAGAATTACGTTCGAAGGTGAGATCAAAGAATTTGTTATACCGACGCCGAACGCTCGTCCTCATGCCATAATACCTGGGAATAACAGAGATCTTTGGTTCACAGAATGGGGAGGTAACAAAATCAGCCGTATTACAGTTGAAGGAGTTATTACGGAATATACGATACCTACAAATAATGCAGAGCCACATGGTATCACGTTTTGTCCGGATGGCGATCTTTGGTTCGCTGAAGAGTGTAATCAAATTGGACGTCTAACAATCATTACGTAATAGGGATATCGTCCATCGCTATCAAGCTTAGAAAAGTAAATATCCCATCACCATCAAGTTAAGAATTTGGTTGCTCCCCAAAACGAAAAAATGTGCTTTTTTGTTACAAGTAGCACAAAATTTCGTTCTGGGGGTACTATAAAATTTTAGCTTGATGGCGATGGGGTCTCGCCATCAAAACGTGAATTTCGCACGCTAAGGAATTTCTATATTAAAAAACTTGGCTTTACCGTACGTTAAGGAAGTTCCATAAACGATATTTAATGTTTGTTATTGTTACTACAGAAAGAACAAAAAGAATGAATTAAATATGAATCGATTTATCCCGCTATTTGCGGGCAGTAAGACTCCCACCTCAAAATTCGGCGAATACGAGGGAGTTAGGTGGGAGTCGGACTGCCCGTAAAAGCCCGATTGGTGAGGGCTAATAATCAGTGGGGGATGAACAAAACCCCCACTGATTAAAGTTTCACTTTATCTGATTCAAGATCATTTGTATCGAGTGTATGAAGCTAAAAAATAAAAGTTTCATTGTAAATCCTAAGTGGAGTAGAAGTTTAGGTTGATAAATAAGGGAGTCGAATTTTTTTGCATAAAGCTGTATAATGCTTGTAACGAAAAGGAAATACAGGAAAGGATATGTAATGAGTTACTATGGATAAGGATAAACAACAATTAAGCGTTGAAGTTGCAAGATTATATTATCAATCAGATTATAGTCAGCAAGAAATTGCTAACAAATTAAATATCTCAAGACCGACAATCTCAAGATTATTAAAGTACGCGAAAGAAAAAGGATTTGTTCAAATTAGTATAGCTGATCCGTTTGCTGATTTAGATAACGTCGGGAACTTACTTAAAGAAAAGTATAACCTGTTAGAAGCGCATGTCGTATTTTCTCCAGTACCAGAATATGCAACGATTACGGAGTATATTAGTAAATATGCAGCTGAGTATATGGAAAAGACAGTGAAAAATGGTGATATCGTTGGTGTAAGCTGGGGAATGACGATGTATGAAATCGCTAGAAAAATCGTACCGCAACATGTGAAAGGTGTAGAGGTTGTCCAGTTAAAAGGTGGCATTAGTCACTCAAGTGTAAATACATATGCGAATGAAACGATCGCGTTATTTGCAGATGCTTTTCAAACGACGCCAAGAAATCTACCTCTTCCAGTTATATTTGATAATGCGGTGACAAAAGAATTAGTGGAGCAGGATCGACATATTCATCACATTATTGAAATGGGAAAACAAGCGAATATTGCAATTTTTACTGTCGGAACAGTGCGTGATGAAGCGTTATTATTCCGATTAGGATATTTAGATAAGGATGAAACTAGCTTACTGAAAAAACAAGCAGTCGGTGACATTTGTTCACGTTTCTTTGACGGAGATGGAAATATTAGTAGTGAAGAAATTAATAAGCGTACAATTGGAATTGAGTTAGAAGAGTTAAAGTTAAAGAAACGTTCTATTTTAGTTGCAGGTGGTAATAGAAAAATAAAAGCAATTGACGGTGCGTTACGTGGCGGGTATGCAAATGTACTAATTATAGATCAGCATACAGCGAAAGAATTGTTACATTATCAAAAAGGTTAGAAATAAAAGGCTTTCTCAAAATATTAATTTTGAGAAAGCCTTTTATTTTTAGTATGAATAAATCAATGTGTAGTACCTTGTAAAGTATTTGTAAGGAACGCTCTTTGATTGATCTCCTTTTTCAAAAATTAGTGAGTTAGCCATAATATCTCTATCTACAAAACTCCATCCATCTTGCTCCATCATATCGATAAAAGGTTCCATTTTTCCGCGCTTTACTAAGTAGGGGTATTGATTATCTATCGGTTCTACTTCCACCATTTCTTTATCTTGAATAACCATCTTAGACATAGCTGAAGCAAATGGAACTGGGTTTCCTTCTTGGAAAATAACATCCCTTTTATAAAAAATAAATATGGATAGTGAGGTGCATACTAGCAATGTGAATATAAAGAATTTTGACTTAAACAAGTGGTTCACATCCTTTATTTACAAGCTTATACTACTTTCAATGTATTACTAGAAATTCCCTTCTGAAAAAGAATGAACAAAAGTTCAAAAGTGTATTTACATTTGTTCAACTAAGAGTTAGAATGAAGTTGTTAAAAGATATGAGGAGTGAAGATAATGAACATTGCAAAGTTAATTGACCATACAATTTTAAAACCAAATTCTACAAAAGAAGATGTTATGAAAGTAATCGAAGAGGCAAAGCAATACAAATTTGCTTCAGTTTGTATTAATCCTACATGGGTAAAGCTAGCTGCTGAAGAATTAGCTGGACATGATGTAGACGTTTGTACTGTAATCGGTTTCCCATTAGGAGCAAGCACTACTGAAACAAAAGCATTCGAAACAAAAGATGCTATCGCAAAAGGTGCAACTGAAGTTGATATGGTAATCAACGTAGGTGCTTTAAAAGATGGCGACAATGAGTTCGTTGAAAAAGATATTTATGAAGTAGTACAAGCAGCAAAAGGAAAAGCTCTTGTAAAAGTAATCATTGAAACTTGCCTTCTAACAGATGAAGAAAAAGTTCGTGCTTGTGAATTATCAGTAAAAGCTGGCGCTGATTTCGTAAAAACTTCAACTGGATTCTCAACTGGCGGAGCAACTGCAGAAGATATCGCATTAATGCGTAAAACAGTTGGACCAAACGTTGGCGTGAAAGCATCTGGCGGCGTTCGTACACGTGAAGATGCAGACAAAATGGTAGAGGCTGGAGCTTCTCGCGTTGGAGCAAGTGCTAGTGTTGCAATCGTATTAAATGATGCAAAAGGTGCTACAGATAACTACTAATCAATAAAGTGTGAAAAGCAATAGATACACGTTTAAAGTAAAGTGTATCTATTGCTTTAACAATTGAAAAGAATGTAAGCGGATACGAATGGGAGGAGACGGCTTATGAAATACTTAATCGGTGTTTTAGGCCTCGTATTGATTTTAGGTATCGCTTGGCTTGCTAGTAATGATAGAAAGAAAGTCAAATATCGCCCAATCATAACGATGGTTATATTACAATTCATTTTGGGGTTTTTATTATTAAATACAAGCGTAGGGAATATATTAATTAGTGGAATAGCAGATGGTTTTGGAGAATTATTAAAATATGCCGCTGATGGTGTGAATTTCGTATTTGGTGGATTAGTAAATCAAAAAGAGTTTTCATTCTTTTTAAGTGTATTAATGCCAATCGTATTTATATCAGCTTTAATAGGTATTTTGCAACACATTAAAGTATTACCTATTATTGTGAAATCTATCGGTCTAGTATTAAGTAAAGTAAATGGAATGGGGAAATTAGAATCATATAACGCGGTAGCTTCTGCGATTTTAGGACAATCTGAAGTGTTTATTTCAGTTAAGAAACAACTAGGATTATTGCCAGAGAAAAGAATGTATACATTATGTGCATCTGCAATGTCTACAGTATCTATGTCTATCGTTGGATCATATATGGTGTTATTAAAACCGCAATATGTTGTAACCGCTTTAGTGCTTAACTTATTCGGTGGCTTCATTATTGCTTCTATCATTAACCCGTATGAAGTTACTGAAGAAGAAGATATGTTAGAAGTACAAGAAGAAGAGAAAAAGACATTCTTTGAAGTATTAGGGGAATACATTATAGATGGATTTAAAGTTGCGATTACAGTAGCAGCTATGTTAATCGGTTTCGTTGCCCTTATCGCATTCATTAATGCAGTATTTAAAGGTGTAATCGGTATCTCATTCCAAGAAATTCTTGGTTATGTATTTGCACCATTTGCATTTATTATGGGTGTTCCATGGCATGAAGCAGTTAACGCAGGGAATATTATGGCGACAAAACTTGTATCAAATGAATTTGTTGCGATGACAGATTTAGCACAAGGAAACTTTAATTTCTCAGATAGAACGACAGCGATTATATCTGTATTCTTAGTTTCATTTGCAAACTTCTCTTCAATTGGAATTATTGCTGGGGCAGTTAAGAGCTTAAATGAAAAACAAGGGAATGTAGTCGCAAGATTTGGTTTGAAATTACTTTTCGGTGCAACGTTAGTAAGTTTCTTATCAGCAACAATCGTTGGCTTATTATTTTAACAGATTCATATAATATAAAAAGGAATGGTGATTACAATGAGAATGGTAGATATTATTGCGAAAAAACGTGATGGAAAAGAATTAACAACTGAAGAAATTAATTTCTTTATTAACGGTTATACAGACGGAAGTATTCCTGACTATCAAGCGAGTGCACTTGCAATGGCAATTTTCTTTAAAGATATGACGGATCGTGAACGTGCAGATTTAACGATGGCAATGGTTGAGTCTGGAGAAACAATCGACTTATCAGCAATTGAAGGCATTAAAGTAGATAAGCATTCAACTGGCGGTGTTGGTGATACAACAACATTAGTATTAGGACCATTAGTCGCTGCTTTAGATGTACCAGTAGCAAAAATGTCTGGTCGTGGTTTAGGACATACGGGCGGGACAATTGATAAATTAGAAGCGGTAGAAGGATTCCACGTTGAAATTACGAAAGAACAGTTCATTGATATTGTAAACCGTGACAAAGTGGCTGTTATCGGACAAACAGGAAACTTAACACCTGCTGATAAAAAGATTTATGCATTACGTGATGTAACAGGAACAGTAAATTCAATTCCTCTAATTGCAAGTTCAATTATGAGTAAAAAAATTGCAGCTGGTGCTGATGCAATCGTACTTGATGTAAAAACAGGTGCTGGTGCATTTATGAAAACCGAAGAAGATGCAAAAGAATTAGCTCATGCAATGGTACGTATCGGAAATAATGTTGGACGTCAAACGATGGCGGTAATTTCAGATATGTCACAACCTCTTGGTTTTGCTATTGGTAACGCTCTAGAAGTGAAGGAAGCAATTGATACTTTAAAAGGCGAAGGTCCAGAAGATTTAACAGAATTAGTACTTGTATTAGGAAGCCAAATGGTCGTACTTGCGAAAAAAGCAAATACATTAGAAGAAGCTCGTGAAATGCTAATTGAAGTGATGGAAAACGGAAAAGCAACTGAGAAGTTTAAAGAGTTCTTAAGCAACCAAGGCGGAGACAGCTCAATTGTAGATAATCCAGAAAAAATGCCACAGGCGAAGTATGTAATTGATGTACCTGCAAAAACTTCAGGTGTGATTTCAAACATTGTTGCAGATGAAATCGGTATCGCAGCTATGTTATTAGGTGCTGGCCGTGCAACAAAAGAAGATGAAATCGATTTAGCGGTAGGATTAATGTTACGTAAAAAAGTTGGCGATGCAGTAAAAGAAGGCGAGCCGTTCGTAACGATTTATGCAAATCGCGAAAATGTAGAAGATGTAAAAGCTAAAATTTATGAAAACATTTCTATCGCTGAAACAGCAGTGGCTCCTAAATTAGTTCATACAGTTATTACTGACTAATCATAATTACATTTACTTTGAGGAGGAAATAATATGGATAAGAAAAAATATATCGAAGAAGCAAATAAGATGTTGTCAAAAGCATATATTCCGTATTCTAAATTTCCTGTTGGTGCAGCATTAGTTACGAAAGAAGGTAAAATCTATACTGGTTGTAATATAGAAAACGCTTCTTACGGTTTATGTAACTGTGCAGAAAGAACAGCGATCTTTAAAGCAGTATCAGAAGGTGAGCGCGACTTTAGTTACTTAGTCATTACAGGAGAAACTGACGGACCTATTTCACCATGTGGTGCATGTAGACAAGTTATTGCTGAATTTTGTAATCCGAAAATGCCAGTTTTACTAACAAATGTAAAAGGCGATGAAAAAGAAGTGACTGTAGAGCAGTTACTTCCTGGTGCCTTTTCAATTGAAGATTTAAAATAAGTTAAAAGGCCATTCCACAATGAATAGTTGGGGAATGGTCTTTTTTATTTTCAAAAAATAAAACGCAAGACTAACAATGTAATACTCTGTTCATATTCCGTTCATAAACTTTGCGTAAAATGATTGCAGTGAATAAAGAAAGTGACAATATGAATTGTCGTTCTACAGCAGGAGGAATATAATGAAGAAATTATATAATGCAGCATTCATTTACTTAATTATTGGTTTATTATCAGGTGTATTTGCAAGAGAGTATACGAAAGCACAAGGAATTAAAGGATCCACTATGTTGCAATTAGTGCATACACACGTATTAGTGCTCGGCTTCGTATTCTTTTTGATCGCTTTAGCTCTATTTAAAGTATTTAATGTCCGTGAAACAAAAAGTTTTCGTGCGTGGTTTGTTGTTTATAACATAGGACTTATTTTTACAATCGCTACAATGGTATTTAGAGGTCTTCTACAAGTAAATGGAACTGACTTTAATGGTTTAAGCCATATGGCTGGATTAGGTCATGTCATTATAAGTGTTGGGCTCGTTTGGTTTATGATTTTGCTCAAAAAATCTTTTAAATAGATAGGAGTGGAGAGTATGAGTTTAGCACTTTTATCAAGTATAGTAGCGGTTTGTATGGCCGTTGGAGTTATGTTTCTTCGCTTTAAGTCAGCGAAAAAACCGGTAACAAAAAAGAAAATTATATTACCGCCAATTTTTATGAGCACTGGTGCAATGATGTACTTTTTACCAGAGTTTCGGTTAACATCGTTAGAAATAGTAGAGGCAATTAGCCTAGGACTTATTTTCTCTATATTTCTTATTAAAACATCTAAGTTCGAAATAAGAGGCGAAGACATATATATGAAACCATCAAAAGCGTTCATATTTATTTTAGTTGGTTTATTAGCTGTCCGGGTAGCATTGAAATCATATTTAAGTCAGTCGATTGATTTAACCCAATTAAGTGGAATGTTTTTCTTACTCGCTTTTGCGATGATTGTATCGTGGAGAATTGCGATGTATCGCTCGTTTACTAAATTAGAAAAGACAATAAAAAGAGCTGGAATTTCTATATAGGAATTTCAGCTCTTTTTATGTTTTATACGATTGTTTTTTTAGCTTTGATTTCATTTGCTTAATTTTAAACGTATTTGAGCATCTTGTAATGCAACTGGTGTAACGTTAAGACCATTTTGATCAACGATTTTTGTGTTTAATAAAATGGAATCTAAGCTCCCGCGAAATGTTTTTGTATAGTTTTGACGCAACATTTGTTGTTCTTGTTTTTCATCAACTGTTAATCCAGATGCTTTTTCTTTTTTTGATAATTCGTTAATACGGAATAAAATGTTTTTCATTTGTTTTCACCTCTAGTTAGATTTAATTACATTAGTTACTTACTAATATATAGTTATTTTAACCTATCTTTTAATAAGTGTCAATGCCTATAAACATTCCTTGTTTTGTAAGTGTATGGGGTGATAAAGAATGAAAAAACTACAAATACTTGAAATAGAAAAGATGTTAATATACAATACCTAAGTAGGGTATATAGGGTATTGTTTTACTTTATGAGAGTAATAAGCAAAAAGGAGTATGTAATAATGAATTCAGTAATTTCAAGGAAAGAAACAATCATATCATATAGCATTGCAATTCTATTTATATTAGCGATGGTTACAGCTGGTGTACTATTAGATGATCCAGAAGTAATTTTGCCGGAAATAGCTGCGATGGCAATAGCTTTATGGGCATATCGTGAGCCGGGATGGCTAAGACAACCAGAAAAAATCTTTATTGCGCCGTCAATAACAGCTGTTATTGGTTTTGCAGTGAATCAAATGGATATTTCCTATATAGGAAAAGTTAGCTTAACACTTATATTAATGATGTTGTTTTTACGTGTTATTCAATCCAATTTAGCACCATCTATTGCGACAGGTTTATTACCATTAGTAACAAATGCGACGGAATGGTCATTTGTTATCTCAGTCTTCGTTTTGACATTTATTTTAATGATTGGTGTTCTTATTTTTAAATTGAACAACGGTATTGAGAGAAAAGTTAAAATCCAATATAAATATATGGTTGTATTTCTATTTTTAAATTTTGTATGGATCAGTTTATGTTGGATAACTGGTTATGAACAATTAGCGGTTATTCCGCCAATTCTAGTCGTTGTGTATGAATCACTTCAAAAACCGATGTACAATGAAAAAATGGCATTTAAACAAATAGTAGTATTAACTATATCGGCGACTGTTGGAACTTTATTGTATTTTGCAATTGATTCATGGATTGTAGTCACTTTATTAAATATGATATTGATGCTTATTTTATTAAAAATCGTTGGAGTACGTATTCCAGCAGCGTATGCATTCCCATTACTTCCGCTCGTATTTCCTGATGAAATGATAAAGATGTTACCAGTAGGTTCATTTGTTGCAGGGGTATTTTTATTTGGCGCAGTACTACTGTATAAGAAGTGGGAGATGAAGCAAAAGGGCATGCAAATGTAGAGAAGAAAATACAATCCCTAGTTAGCATAATAAATAGACACCCACGGGTGTCTATTTTCATTAAATGAAATTTAGCTTAACTCATTTAAGCAATTCACAAGTTCTGTTGTTTTAGAAAAGAATGGTGAATGATCAGCTTCCAAAGTAATTATTTTTGTGCAAGTAGTTTCTGTATTCATTCGGCGCTGAAAATCAATCGGAATCGCTCTATCTAGAGTTGTTTCGATATAAATACGATTTACAGTTCCAAAGTTCTCTTCTGATATTTTTAGCTCTTTTTGGAACGGTCCTAGTGGTTGAGGACGCATTTGATTAAAAGATGCTCCTTTAATAGAACCGTCTTCTGTAGCATTTAAAAATGTTTGTTCAATCAACTCTGGTACAAGTTCTGCAGTCAAGTCATTCTCATTTATAGAGAATTGTGGTCCGGTTTCTCCATTTAATTTACTACCAAGACTTTCGCCGTTTTGTGGTAAGAATGCGCAAAGATAAACTAATTTATCGATTTTATTTGGTATAAGCTCAGCGGTTTGAGTGATCACAATTCCACCCATACTATGTCCAACCAGAATAACTTTTTCATTTTGTTGATCTATAGTAGCTGTTACTGCATTAACATAGGAATCTAATGTTATATTTTGTGATGGAGTTGTATCTTTCCCACTTCCAGGTAAGTCTAGTGTAATAACTGTATGTCCGAAAGCCTCTAGTTGAGGTTTTACTAAATCCCATGCCCATTCACCTTGCCATGCTCCATGTACTAAAACGTAAGTACTCATTTAATCAACACTCCTCTAATGTTTATATGTTTATTTTTTCGTAATATTGATGATGTATAATTAGTGTATATGAAGTGGGTTGATAAATATAATGAAGCTTATTTATAGATGATATAAATAACTTTTATATAAGGAGAACAGAATGAACGTTTTTGATTTTAAAGTTTTTAAATACGTGGCTCGTTTGAACAGCATTAGTTTAGCAGCTAAGGAGTTACATATGACACAGCCGGCTATAACTCATATCGTAAACAAATTAGAGAAACGATATGCGATAACATTATTTGATCGCTCTAGACGAGGAACTGTTTTAACTGAAAATGGAAAAGAATTTTTAGTTTGTGTAGATCGACTTCTAATGGAGTATGAAAACCTTGAAGAAACAGCTTTACAATTAAAAAATAATAACTTGTATAAGATTGTATTAGCTACATATCCTTCAGTTACTGTATATTGTTTGGCGGAGTGTATCGAACTAGGTAATTTTGATCAAAGTCAGTATGTGCTTGCAGTTCGAGAAGGAAGCTATCAAGAAGTGTTAGATTGGCTGTCTTCTGGAAGTGCTGATTTTTCTATTTCTATAAAAGAAAATTTAATACCAGGATTTCATTATGATGTAATTGGTGAAGATCCGTATGTTATGGTTTCTTCTAAGTCAGTTCCATCTGGTCTTACAATGAAAGAGTTGAAAAATTATCCTTTTATAATGCCGCTCTCTGGTTGTAAAGAAGTACTTGAACCATATTTGATGAAAAATGAAATAGTAGTTAATAAAGTGATGGAATCAGAGACAATTAGTTCGGCGTTAGCACTGGCTTTACAAGTTAAAGGGATAACAATCGTTCCAGTATCAGGACTTCATAAACAAATTATTCATGACTTCATCGTGCAACCGATAGAAATTAAAATTCCACGACAACTTATTATGCAATGGTCACCTAAAAAAGAAAATGACTCACTGTTTCTGGCGTTTGTTACGAATTTACTAAGCCAACTACAACAAAAGAAAAAATGAATAAAATGATACAAAAGGTAAGCTCATTTCACTGAAGCTTACCTTTTGTGTGTATTACCAATATAGGACAGTATCATAAAGCCCGATTAATATAAGGAGAACACCGGCTATACGCTGAATGTTTTTTCCTATTTTTCGGCTCTTTTTCAGTAAAGTCCCATTTAATCCAAGGTAGGAGATGATGAACATAAGTACAACGATAGGTAGAGCAGTTCCTATCGAAAAGAATGTCGGAAACAAGTATCCATAATTAGATGAGAAAGATAAAGGGATTAACGTTCCGAAAAATAGAACGAACATAGTCGGACAGAAAGCTAAAGAAAAGAAGAATCCAAGTGAAAATGAGCTAACTTCGGTTTGTTTTCGTATAAATTTGATCGAGAAGAAACTTCTTCCTTTTATAATACCTGCCAACATTAGCCCCATTAAAATTAATAAAGGTCCAATTATTTTTCGTAACCATGGGAAATACAAAGTTAATATTTGCTGAATCTCTTTTCCTAAGAACCATACTAATAGTCCAAGTGTCGTAAAAGCTATTATTTTTCCTAAAATGAATAACAATATATGTTTCCATGCATGTCCCTTTTGTAAAGATTGATTGCCATAAAGTGAAACTTTAATCAGTGGGGGTTTTGTTCATCCCCCACTGATTATTAGCCTTCACCAATCGGGCATTTACGGGCAGTTGATATCCCACCTAACTTCTTTGTCCTATCCGAATTTTGAGGTGGGAGTTTTACTGCCCGTTAATGCGGGATAAAGTGTAATAGCACTAATGTTTCCTGTTAATTGGCAAGGAGAAAGGGTACCTACAATGCCTAATAAAAACGCAAATAAAAGAGGAATTGATTTCGTAGCATTCGCGATAGCCATTAAAGGAGACATGAGTTGATAACTCCACTCGCTAATTGTAGAAAACACGTTATATTCACCTTTCTAATTAAATTGGAATGTTCCATTTCTAGTAAGCTGTTTCCACGTTTTACCGTCATCTGTAGAGAGGAACACATTTGCTTTCATTGTAGCAAAAACTATTTCAGCTGAATTTTGAGGATTTTGTGATATGTACATAATTGTATCTTTAGAATCTAAAGATGGAATCTGTAAGTTTGTTTCTTCATTTGTAGCAATTGATTTCTTCGTAATCAGTTGCTCAGCTTGCTTATTAATAGAGGCATAGATAATGTCTTCATTACTTAATGTCACTGCGGTCGATTCAACTGGTTTAGAAAATAGTTCAAATGTATTTCCATAATCTGTAGACAAATATACACCGTCTTTAGCACTTACCGCGACTACACTAGATTGATCTGGATGTGCTGAAAAGGAATGGATTGTACTTGAAAGACCGTTTAATTTACTATTTTTCCAATCTTGTCCGTTGTTCGTACTGAAATAAAAACCTTGTTGTAATTTAGAATTTGGACGCTCATTGTATAAATAAATTGCTTCCGTATTATATCCGACAGCAAGGTTATGAAAATCAGATTCTCCATAAAACGTTAGCTTTTCAAGGGTATTACCGCCATCAGAACTTTTCATTAATCCTAAAGGGTTTTTTAAGTTTGCTCCTGGTTCAGGATGCCCGCTAGCAAAAAATCCATTTTTTGTTGCCTGAAAGCCCATATAATCGTGTAACTGTGTAGTAGTTTCAAACCATTTGCCATCTTGATAAACTTTTATACCACTGTGCGTGGCGATAGAAATCCCAGGCATATTTCCTGCATAGCCAATTCCATGAATGTGCTCGATTTTTCCAGATGTAATTTCTTTATAGAAGTTTTGCGGGATCGTATTTGCTATTTCTTTATTTTTTGGCTGAGATTGCACCGTTTCTTTTTTAGCTGGTGCTGTTTCAGCATTGCTAGAACATCCTGTAATTATTAATAAAGAAGTAATTACTAACCCTGTTGCTACATAATGTTTCACTTTTGTAGACTCCTTTCTATATATGAGATTTTAAGTATATGGAATAAATGTCAAGAAATTGTGGAGTGGTATGCATAATTGCGAGTGAAAGAGCGCCTAGTATGAAAGTTTTATTTTCTATATGAGCACTATTAATTGACGAAAAATTATAACAATAATAGAATGAATTGTATTGGATAATTAATTTTAAAAGCATACATAGAATGCAAGGGGGATTATTATGAAATCAATATTTTTTGCTCAAAATAGAGAACGATTAGTAAACACATTACCGGATGAATCTATTACTATTTTATTTGCTGGGCAAGCACCTCATATGTCAGCCGATGCACATTATAAATTTGTGCCGAATCGAAATTTTTACTATTTAACGGGAATCGATGAGCCAAATGTTATTTTCATGTTGAAAAAGTTTGGAAATAGTGTGGAAGAAACTCTTTTCATTGAAAAATCAGATCCAGTAACGGAAAAATGGGACGGTAAAACAGTTTCTAAAGAAGATGCAGAACAAATTTCAGGCATAAAAAAAGTTGTATATATAGAAAGCTTTGAGAAGACAATGGTAAATACACTTTTCACAGAAAATGCGAAGCATCTGTATTTAGATTTAGAGCGTCGTGAGTGGAAGGGTACTGAGACGAAAACGTTAGCGTTTGCTAAACATGTAAGAGAACAGTATCCACACGTTTTAATTGGTAATGTATATCCGCATATTTGTGAATTACGAGTGTTTAAAACGGAAGAAGAAATTGAAATCATTAAAGAAGCGATTGCTGTAACTAAAGAGGGTATTTATAACGTGCTGAAGCATGCAAAAGCAGATGTGATGGAATATGAATTAGAAGCTCATTTTGATTTTACGCTTAAATCATCTGGAATTAAACATCATGCATTCAATACAATTTTGGCGAGTGGTAAAAATGCTACAGTCCTTCATTATGAAGATAATGATGCACAAATTCAAAATGGTGATTTAGTGCTGCTCGATTTAGGTGCTCAAAAAGATTACTACAACGCTGATATTAGTTACACATTCCCAGCTAGTGGAACATTCTCTAGTCGCCAAAAACAAATATATAATATAGTGTTAAAAGCATTGAAAGAAACAACTGAGCTTATTAAGCCAGGATTAAAGTTTACTGCATTAAATGAGCATACAAAAAAGGTACTGGCAGAAGAGTGTAAAGCAATTGGTTTAATTCAAGAAGATGAAGAGTTATCAAAATACTATTATCATGGCGTCAGCCATTTCCTTGGTTTAGATACTCACGATGTAGGAACATACAAAGATAGAGTGTTAGAAGAAGGTATGGTTATAACAATCGAACCTGGTCTTTATATTGAAGAAGAATCAATTGGAATTCGTATTGAGGATGATATCCTTGTAACAAAAGATGGGTATGAAAACTTGTCAAAAGATATCATTAGAGAAGTTGAAGAGATTGAAGAGTTTATGAGTGAAAATAATGTGAATGTAAAAGAAGATGAAGTTGTTACGAAATAATTATTAGAAGAGGCGCTCAATTTTGGGCGTCTTTTTATTTGGGCCATTTTAAACCTCCATATTTTCTTGAAAATTGTCTTCTATAATAATCTTGAAAAAGAAAAAGGAGGGATTTTCATTGAAGAGATTTGTATTAACAGCAGTTACAGTCTCCGTAATATCTTTAATTGCTGCATGTTCTGCGACCACGAATACAACAAATGATCATAAAAATATGGACGATAAAAAAACAACACAGACTGAAACGGCTACAAAACCATTGAAAGTTGTAAAAGGGCCAGAAGTTACTTTAGTAGCGAAAGAAGAAAAGCAAAAGCTAAGTAACGGTGTTATTGTTCCAGTCTGGACATTTAATGGCTCATCCCCAGGTCCAGAAATTAGAGTGAAAAAAGGTGAAAAGGTTAAAGTGACATTAAAAAATGAATTATCTGCACCAGTATCTATTCATTGGCATGGGTATCCTGTCCCAAATAACATGGATGGAATTCCAGGTGTGACGCAAGATGCGGTTGAAGCAGGAAAAAGTTTCACCTATGAATTTGAAGCGAACGTATCAGGAACGTATTGGTATCATTCACATCAAGATTCTGTAAATCAACTAGATAGAGGCTTGTATGGTGCTCTTATTGTAGAGGATACAAATGAAAAGTATGATAAAGATTACACATTAATGTTAGATGAATGGGTAACAGATGAAGAAGAAATTAATAAGCAGTTAAAAGAAATGACAAAAGGGAAAACAGAAAAAGCAGACGGTAATAAATCTAAGGGTAATGAAAATACGAAAAAGAATGATGATATGAAAGGCATGGATCATTCCGGTATGGACATGAAGAGTGATAAAAAAGACTCTGGCAATATGGCAGGAATGGACCATGGAAAGATGAAGATGGAAGGTCATGATATGAGTATGTATGATTTATTCACAATCAATGGTAAAAGTGGGGATTTAGTAGAACCATTAAAAGTGAATAAAGGAGATAAAGTTCGTCTTCGACTCGTTAATGCTGGTTATCTATCACATGATATACATGTTCACGGTCATGATATAAAAGTAATTGCGACAGATGGTCAACCAATAAACGATCCAAAAGTTATAAAGGATCAAGTAATTTCAATCGCACCGGGTGAACGTTATGATATTGAATTTACTGCTAATAATACTGGGAAATGGTATGTGGAAGACCACTCAGCAAATAAAGGTGCCAAAGGAATGAAAGCTGTTATTGAATATGATGGCAGCAAAGAGATGAAAGATAAAGCAGATGAAAAAGAAAAATTATCGAAATTAGATATGACGAAATATGGTGCTAAAAAATTAGGTGGTTTCACGTTAGATCAGCAGTATACTGCCACATATAATATGGACTTGAATACACAAATGAATGGAAATGAAATGGTATATACAATTAATGGAAAGGTATTTCCGGATATTGACCCAATTCCAGTGAAAAAGGGTGATTTAGTAAAAGTAAAATTGGTAAATCGTTCTAAAATGGACGATCACCCGATGCATTTACACGGTCATTTCTTCCAAGTGTTAAGTAAAGATGGAAAACCGATAGAAGGTTCCCCAATTGTGAAAGATACATTGAACTTAAAACCAGGAGAAGAATATGAAGTAGCCTTTGTAGCAGACAATCCGGGTGAATGGATGTTCCACTGTCATGATTTACACCATGCTTCAGCCGGGATGGTAACAGAAGTGAAATATACAGATTACAAATCTGATTATGTTCCAAACCCTAACATTCCTAATAAGCCAGAATAATATGAAGCAGTTATCCGATGGATAGCTGCTTATTCATTTTCGTTGCAAGTGTTAATGCATATGTTGATCGTGCCCGGATGAAGATGGGGGAGTATGATCGGGGAATGTCACGAACACGGCAACGATAATTACCACACTAATTGAAAGTAATAATAAAAAACGCCGTTGGATAAAAGTAGAAAAGGTTTCTGATAAAAGTTGAATTATACATGACATAGTTATTGTTATAGTAAGTAAAAGACTAATGAACAGTATACTGTGGGCTTGTTGAGCGTTTAACATTTCTGTAATCATTGCTCCCATCATACTTGCCATTAATCCAGAGAACAGTCCTTCTAAAGCAGTATATAGGTGAAAACGTAGACCGACTAAAAAACCGATAAACCCACTAATCAAAATAGCAAGCAAAGTAGAATATAGTAATTCTCCTTTGAAGAGAATCCCTAAATAAAAACCTATACTTAAACCGATACACATACTAAAAGACATAATAAATACCATATACTCCATTAGGGTACCCTTACGTTTAGAAATATATGATGTAATAATAATCGAGATACAACAAAGTGTTAAGGCAGTTAACGTATAAGCGAACATCATGATACCTCCCTGTCCTATCATTCACTTCATCATATGTTCAAATGGAGAGTACTTATGCTAATATATATCTGCAAATTATCTGCACAATTTTAAAAAGGTAAGTTCAATATAATTTTCAAATAATGATGGTTATCTTAGTGGACGATGCTTCATAAAGAATTGTTGTATTTTTATTTTGAGAGAATATATGTAAGCAAGTAGTAGTGAATGGAAAAGATGTTCGATTTTTGAGCGTCTTTTTTGTCTATAAGCATGAGAAAGAAAGTGTTATATAATGAGTTTCTATTGTGAAGCCATAAAGAATAGGCGTATAATATTATAGGTCTCCCATTTGTGAGGCAAACCGCGAATGATAAATAAGATGGTTGTTTTATCATCGCTTCTAAACAGATAGACAATGAAAGTAACACTGGAATACAGATAGGGAGTTAGAAGATGAAATTAATTATTGCCGAGAAACCAGATCAAGGTTTGGCTCTTGTTTCACAGTTTAAATATCGCCGGAAAGATGGGTATTTAGAAGTAGAAGCAAATGAGTTATTTCCAAATGGAGCGTACTGTACATGGGCAATTGGTCATTTGACGCAGTTATGTAATCCAGAACATTATCACGCTGAGTGGAAGAAATGGTCACTTAATACATTGCCGATGATTCCAGAGCGCTTTCAATTTGAGGTAACAAAGTCAAAGTATAAGCAATTTAACGTTGTGAAACAGCTGTTACATAATCCACAGGTAACAGAAATTATTCACGCGGGCGATGCTGGGCGTGAAGGGGAACTGATTGTAAGAAATATTATTAATCTTTGCAACGTGCAAAAGCCAATGAAGCGTCTTTGGATTTCATCTTTAACGAAGCAAGCTATTTATCAAGGATTTAAAAACTTACTAGATGAAGCAGATACGATTAATACGTATTACGAAGCATATACAAGATCTTGCGCTGACTGGGTCGTTGGTATGAATGCATCGCGTGTCTTTAGTATTTTGCTAAAGAAAAAAGGAATGAATGATGTGTTTTCCGCTGGTCGTGTACAAACACCAACATTAGCACTCATCGTAAAGCGTGAGAAAGAAATTGAGAACTTTAAGTCAGAGCCGTTTTGGGAAGTTTTCGCAACCTTTAATATAGAAGGAAAGAAGTATGAGGGGAAATGGGAGAAAGATAATGAGTCCCGCTTAAATGATCCTGATTTGGCAAATAAAATTGCAGCGTTTTGTCAAAACAAACCGGCTGTAGTAAAAGAAATGAAAACGGAGCGTAAAGAGTTTCAGCCACCGTTTTTATTTAATTTATCAGCACTGCAAGCAACGGCGAATAAAGCCTTTAAATTTTCACCGAAAAAGACGCTAGATATCACGCAAGCACTATATCAAAAAGGGATAGTCTCTTATCCACGTTCGGATTCTAACTATGTTACACAAGGAGAAGCAGCGACTTTCCCTGATATTTTACAGAAGTTAAGTCAGTTTGATGAATATAAAGGTTTATTGCCAGCACCAATTGAATCAATTATGAATAATAAGCGTTATGTGAATGAAAAGAAAGTTACAGATCACTACGCAATTATACCGACAGAGCAAGTGACAAATCCAAGCAAACTATCAGGTGATGAAAAGAAAATTTACGATATGATCGTAAGAAGACTTATTGCGGCGCATTATGAAGTAGCAATCTTTGACTACACAACGATTACAACTCTTGTAGACGAACGTGCTGCGTTCATTTCGAAAGGAAAACAGCAAATTCAAGAAGGTTGGCGTAAAGTTATTTTCCAAGATGATAAAGATGACGAAACGATTCTTCCAATTGTAGCTGAAGGTGAACAAGGAAAAGTTGTAAAGGTGAAAGTGAAAGAAGGAAAAACACAGCCACCGAAACGTTATACAGAAGGACAACTCATTACGTTAATGAAAACGGCCGGTAAGTATTTAGAGAATGAAGAGCTTGAGAAAGTATTGAAGAAAACAGAAGGTTTAGGTACTGAGGCCACTCGTGCTGGTATTATTACAATGCTGAAAGACCGTAAATATATAGATGTACAGAAAAACCAAGTGTACGCAACCGATAAAGGGAAAGTATTAATTACAGCAATCGGTGATAAAATACTGGCTTCACCAGAAATGACAGCAAAATGGGAGCAACGCCTTGCGGAAATTGGAGAAGGTACAGCTTCACCAGCGACATTTATGGAGCAAACGAAAAAGCTATCAGCTAAAATTATTGAAGACGCGGTAGAAATGTCGGAGAAATGGGATTTCACCGGATTACATGTTGAATCGATTGAGCGAAAAGGATCGAAATTTACAACAGGTAAAAAGGTCGGTAGCTGCAAAAAGTGTGATGGCGATGTGATTGATAAGTCAACGTTTTACGGTTGTTCTAACTACAATACAACACAATGTGACTTTACCATCTCGAAGAAGATTTTAAGCAAAGCTATTTCGCAAAAAAACATGACGAAACTATTAAAAGGTGAGAAGACCGATTTAATTAAAGGCTTTAAAAAAGGCGAGAAAACGTTTGATGCGAAGTTAGAGTGGAAAGATAATAAGATTAATTTTGTGTTTGAGAATTAAGTGATTTTAACAAATGAAAAAGCTCTTTCCCAAGTAAAATGTTCTGTATTAGGTTTAAAAATATAGATATAAAAGAAAAAGCATGACAATTTTATGTCATGCTTTTTTATTTTATAATTACAGAGTT
>NZ_QNRN01000017.1:0-15337 GCF_003315125.1 Bacillus sp. DB-2
CCAAAAACGACTCAACCATCGAGCTCCGATAGAATATCGAATCTCGATGGCTGCTTAGTCTTTTTAATACTGTCTACTTGACAGGGATAAGACCACTTTTGAGATGGTCTCTTCATCACTGCGCCATTTTCTTTCGGTACATCTTCCCGTTCCAGTAGAAGAATCGTGAAGTGAGCCCTCCGTATTTTACAATGCGCCGTGCCATTTTGTTCATATTCTTTTGTGCTGATACTTTTTGATCTGATAAATAAATACCAAGTAATCCTCGGCTTATGAGACGATGAAACTTCGCATGAGGCAAATCACCAATGCTCTTCTCTGCTTCTTCTACAAAATGTTTCATACGATCTAATATAGCTTGCTCGTTTTCATAATAACTACAGAAATTCAAATCTCCTCCGATACGGTCTTCTTCTTGATCGATGAAATAATCAAGTAAAATGTGAAGTCCTTGTACGTAAGGAAAGTATCCTTGTCTAATTTTCACAATATCTTCTTCATGTAACTCATCATGAAATGCATATGCTACAAGACAGAAAATTCCAAGCGTAGAACCTGCACATGCTGAAAACTCAAACCAACTCATCGGTGGTAAATTTTCTTTATGCGCTTCAAACCATGTTTTTAAGCGTGGTTCTCTTTCTTCTAACTTCACGTGTTTATGAATTTGCAAATCACAATAATAACAAGCAAGTTCATGAAGAATTGGAGCAATTTTATCATAATGCTTCGTTTTCTTTAAAACATCCTGACATGTTTCAACAAGCTCATCTAAATAACCACCATCATCTTGATCATCACGATAACGATAATAGTTACCGCCCCCTTCAACTTCAGGGCTTAATGCCATTACCATCGACTCATGAAGAGCCGCAAAGTCTTTCGGGTCAAGTGATGTACTACGATCACATAAATTATCTAAATAGTCGCTAATCGTTTGATAAGCTACGATAAAACGAATACATTCCTCACGATGTTCATTTGCTAGTAGCGCTAAAATACCACCGCCTTCACAATGAAACGTTTTATTTTCAATACTTGCGATCGCTTGACTATGAAGCTCGTCATTCGGAATATGGTAGGCACGCTCTTTCCACATCGCTAGCTCATGGTGTACAACCGGAAACACATCACGGTATACTTTGGCCATGAGCGTTATGGGATTACTCGGTACGTTCACTTCTTCCTTCATCTCCTCTATTAAATGTACAAATAATAATTTATTTGTTTGTTTCTACTATATTATTGACACGTATTTCAGTAAATGACTGAATATAATTCAAAATTTCATCACGCTCATACTCATTTAATAACTCATGATAACAATTAGGCCACTCCTTATATGCCTTATCACTAATTTTAACATTATCAAACCATGTACGGACACGTGTTTTATCTACAAGTTTATCCTCACACGCCTGCATTAGCAAGAGCGGAACATCTGGAAAATCATCTATTTTCTCATGAGCAATCTCGATAGACTTAATCAATTCACTATACCAACGTACTGATACTTTACGCAAGAACAATGAATCATTCTCCATCGCATCCCTCACTTCATGATTACGAGTTGACATTTCTACAGTGAGATTTGTTGCAAATTGCAATTTTGGAGCAACGACATTTAATATTTTTGAAGCAGCACGAAGCGAAGCGGAAGGTGCAGCTAATACTCCTAAACAAGGTGAGCTTAGTACAATCCCATCTATGTCCTCTCTTTTCGTTTCTTGCATCATACGAATAACGACAAGTCCTCCCATACTATGACCAAATAAAAAAATAGGCAATCTATATTTCCTTGCTTCTTTCACCCATAACTTTATTTCCTTTATGTATTCATCAAATGAGTCGATATGTCCTCTATTTCTTGAAGTGGTTCCGTGTGCTGGAAGATCGCCCATAACGACGTGATAACCGATATGATTCCACATTTCTGCAACTGCTTCATAACGCCCGTGATATTCCATGGCACCATGCACGATAATAATGACGGCTTTCGCTTCCTCCGCTTCATAGTTCCACATACGAAACTCCCCCATTTCACTCTTTTTCATAATTTGATACACTAAAACTAGTCTCTAGGAAAGGAAGGCTTTACATGATATATCCTTACAAAGAAAAAAACCCGAAAATTGCGAGTAGTGCTTTTATCGCTGACTATGTTACCATTACAGGCGATGTGACAATTGGCGAAGAATCTAGCATTTGGTTTAATACAGTCATCCGCGGTGATGTATCACCAACGATAATTGGAAATAGAGTAAATGTACAAGATCAATGTACACTTCACCAAAGCCCCCAGTATCCTCTTATTTTAGAAGATGACGTTACCGTTGGGCATCAAGTTATTTTACATAGCTGCAAAATTGAAAAAGATGCTTTAATCGGAATGGGATCTATCATATTAGATGGCGCTGAAATTGGTGAAGGAGCTTTCATCGGTGCTGGTAGTCTCGTTTCACAAGGAAAGAAAATCCCTCCTAATACGTTAGCTTTCGGTCGCCCTGCGAAGGTCATTCGCGAATTAACAGAAGAAGACCGTAAAGATATGGAACGTATCCGCACACAATACGTTGAAAAAGGACAATATTATAAATCGTTACAAAAGTGATTTTATCGCTGCCATAAGACTGGCAGCTTTTTTTATGAAAAAATCTAACTTTTTCTTTACAAAACCTTATTATCCCCTCAATAAAATCTTATTAAAATAGAAGTTAATAACTCCATATATATGTAAATGAGGGAGGAAAAATCTCATGAAGGTCAGTGGACTATATAAAATAGAATGTTACATCTTCAAAGGAATTAATCGCTACTTTGATCAAAAAACATTAAACATCTTTTTCAGCAATATTACCCATATCGGTGGTGCAAGTTTTTCCATTGCACTTACCCTATTCTTTTTAATTTTCGCAACAGGGAATTTGCATCAAGCTGCAATTGCAACTGCTATTTCTTTGACAATTAGCCATATTCCTGTGCAAATATTAAAAAGATGGTATCCACGAAAACGTCCTTATTTAACAATTCAAGATGCGAAATATCCAGTACAGCCTTTAAAAGATCATTCTTTTCCATCCGGACATACAACGGCTGTTTTCTCTGTCCTCATTCCATTTATTTGCTATAATCCAAACTTGCTTGCTTTTCTATTACCGTTAGCATTATGCGTCGGTATTTCCCGTATTTATTTAGGGCTTCATTATCCGTCAGATGTATTTGTAGGCATGTGCCTTGGCACTTGCTCTGGCATCATCTCTTTTTATCAACTCATTCCACTCATGTAAAGGAGCGATATGATGAGAGTCGCCATATTTACCGATACATTTACACCACAAGTCAACGGTGTGGCGAAAACTTTGGAACGTTTAACTAAATATTTCCAAAAAGAAAATATCGCCTATTCTGTTTTCGCCCCTCAGCATACGGCAGAAGATAATTTCGTAGCGAATGTGAACAAAATGAGAAGTATCCCGTTAACAATATTATATCCAGAATGTCGCTTTGCCTTTCCTACTCCGCGCATTAAGCGGGAACTTCTTGCCTTTAAACCTGATATCATTCACATCGCCACGCCTTTCAATATGGGACTTTGTGGGTTATATTATGCCAAAAAGTTAAATATCCCAGTTGTCGGTTCTTATCATACTGATTTTGACGCCTATTTACGCTATTACAAAATCGAATTTCTCTCCAATATGCTATGGAACTATTTAAGCTGGTTTCATAGTCATATGCAAAAAAACTTTGTTCCTTCTCCTGAAACATTACATCAATTAAAGAAAAAAGGATTTCAACAGCTCTATATTTGGGGACGTGGTGTAGATTGTACTCTTTTTCATCCAACTTACAATAAAGACCTATTCCGAAAAAAATATAATATTACAGCGAAATATATTCTTTCCTACGTCGGGCGCCTTGCTCCTGAAAAAGATATCGATACTCTTCAAACACTTATTCAAACGACAAACAAAGAACGTGACGATATTCATTGGCTCATTGCTGGAGACGGGCCTCTAGCAACAAATTTGCGTGAAGCTGTTCCGAAAACAAATGTCACTTTTACTGGATATTTACAAGGCACGGATTTGGCTGAAGCATATGCTTCCTCCGATTTAATGGTATTTCCCTCTCCTACTGAAACATTTGGGAACGTCGTACTGGAGTCACTCGCATGTGGCACACCTGTTATTGGTGCGAATAGTGGCGGGGTTAAAAATATTATTAAAAATGAAAAAACTGGTTTTCTATGTGAGCCAAAAAATGTGGACTCATTTTTATCGTCGATTTATTATTTATTAAACAATGAAGAAAGATTGAAACAAATGGGAGTCGCCGCCTCATCTTATGCGAAATCACAAAGTTGGGATGAAATCTTTCATAATTTACTTAACCAATATGAAGAAGTTCTTCACCAAAACAAAGCAGAACTACTGGCTTAAAACTTAAATAAACTCCCTGCAATGAGGGGCAGGGAGTTTATTACACAATTGAAAATTTTAGTTTAATAAATGGTACACAAGGTGAAACATAACCACTTTTCTATATTAATTATAACAGAATTATACATAACTAAACAGTCTTGTAATAAAAACCCAAAAAGATTAATATATGGTTATACAGTATTTTTACTGTATGATGATTTTAAGAAATTCCCCTTAAAATCAACTTACTCACATACCTTTATACAGTAATTGTTCCCCAATTTCTGTATATCAAAAAACCTTTCATTCATTTGAAAGGTCTTTTTGAGCCTGCACATATTCTTCTTTCGTATTCACATTCATAAACCAATCTGCATTCGCCTGTACCTCTTCACCAGCAATATATTTTACATTACATTGTGATAAAAGCTGGCCCATACTTCTTTTTTCTTCCTGAAGCAAAGCATAAACCTTTTCTTTCACGCGGTTATGATACGCTGCAAGTAACGGTTGTTTTCTTCCATTAATAATAGGGACAACCGCATCATATTCATTGCTCGTTTGCTCTAGTAAAATGGTAAACCATTCATGCGAAACATTTGGCGCATCGCAAGGCATAATAGCGTACCAATCTGCTTCTACATATTCCATTCCTGATACAATTCCAGCAAGTGGTCCATTTCCTTTATAATGCGGAATATCTTCTATAACAGGAACTTGTACGAGTTTCTCTACTCGCTCTTTTATATCAGAATGACTAATGACTACAACTTCTTGTAACGCAGTTGTCATCACTTTCAAAATATGCTCTATAAAAGTACTCCCTTGCCAGCTCACTAACGCTTTCGGCTCACCAAATCGACTCGACATACCGCCTGCCAATACAATTCCAGCATACTTACTCATTGGCGATGCAGCTCAAATGTAATATGACCTAATTCCGGTAAAATTAATTTATTCATCGCAAGGCGAACTGCCCCGCTAGACCCTGGCATGGAAAAGACAACTTTGCGTCCAATTGTACCACCGATTGCTCTACTTAACATCGCACTACTTCCGATATCTTCTAAGTAACTTATCATACGGAACAACTCACCAAATCCAACAATTTCTTTATCTAATAACACTGACACTGCCTCAATCGTTACATCACGTTTCGTAATACCAGTTCCGCCATTCGTTAACACGACATCAACATCTTCCCTATGATAACCAGCTAACACAGCCTGTTGAATACTTTCTTTATCATCTTTCACAATTTCATAAGAGGTCACTTTATGTCCTGCTTCTATTAATAATTCATGTAATAGTTGTCCGCTCTTATCCGTCTCTTCCGTACGTGTATCGGAAATCGTCACGATTTTGCAGCGCACTTCTTTTGGAGCTTGTTTTTTATGTTCAGTTACGCTCATTTTTCATCTTTCCTTTCCTAAAGACTTTTCTTCATTTTATCATACATATCTTTACACAATTATGTATGAAGCCAATGATGCACCGTGATACAATATAAGTATATACGACCATAAAAAGGAAAATACACTTTCTTATACGCCTGGACTACACACCATTAACTCTTTAAATCCCCTTATATTTTCTACATAGTAGATTTCATTTTAAATTACAAAATAATTTGGAGGTTCACTCACTATGGAACTATACAAAAAATTAACAACAACATTCATCCTCTTATTTGTTGCTTCCATCACTGTCGGTTTTTCTCTAAAAGGAGCAATTCCATACGCTACATTAGTGAGTATTATATTCGCAACGCTATTTTTACTGAGCAGTGCTTTTTGCGCAGGAAAAGCACGCCAACTGAAAGGGTGACCGTCTATGTTCCGTAAGAAACCAATCCTTTGTAAATCATGTGAAAAGGAAATACAAACGTATGAAAAAGCGTGGATTCATATGCCATTTCCGGCAAGTGGTATGACAAATATGAAGAAGTATATTGAGCTAGACGGGGAAGTTTATTGTAGTTCTTGCATTCAAGTAGTAAATAAAGTGAAACTTTAATCAGTGGGGATTTTGTTCTTCCCCACTGATTATTAGTTGAACCAATCGGGCTTTTACGGGCAGTTAGCCTCCTACCTAACTTTTTTGCTTTACAGCCGAATTTTGAGGTGGGAGGCTTACTGCCCGTTAATGCGGGATAAAACCAAATAAAAAAAGCTTTGCGACACGCGCAAAGCTTTTTTTTCATATATTATAGACCAGCTTGCTCTTTTAAAGTAGCTGCTTTGTCTGTACGTTCCCATGTAAGATCTACATCAGTACGTCCGAAGTGGCCGTAAGCTGCTGTTTGTTTGTAAATTGGGCGACGTAAGTCTAGCATTTTAATAATACCAGCTGGGCGAAGATCGAAGTTGTTACGAACTAGTTCTACTAATACGTCTTCAGATACTTTACCAGTGCCTAATGTATCAACTGAAATTGATACTGGTTGTGCTACGCCAATTGCGTATGCAAGTTGTACTTCTGCTTTGTCAGCAAGACCAGCTGCTACGATGTTTTTCGCAACATAACGAGCTGCATATGCTGCAGAACGGTCAACTTTCGTTGCATCTTTACCAGAGAATGCACCACCACCATGGCGAGCGTATCCACCGTAAGTATCAACGATGATTTTACGTCCTGTTAAACCAGCATCACCTTGTGGTCCACCAATTACGAAGCGGCCAGTTGGGTTAATGAAGAATTTCGTTTCTCCATCCATTAATTCTGCTGGAACTACAGCTTTAATTACGTGCTCTTTTAAATCGCGATCGATTTCTTCCCACGTAACATCTGGATGATGTTGTGTAGAAATTACAATTGTATCCACACGTACAGGTTTACCATTTTCATCATACTCAACTGTAACTTGCGTTTTTCCATCCGGACGTAAGTATGATAATGTGTCATCTTTACGTACTTCAGTTAAACGACGAGCTAATTTGTGAGCAAGCGAGATTGGAAGTGGCATTAATTCTTGTGTTTCATTACATGCGAAGCCAAACATTAAACCTTGGTCTCCCGCACCAATTGCCTCAATCTCAGCGTCAGTCATTTGACCTTCGCGTGCTTCTAGTGCTTGGTCAACACCCATAGCGATGTCAGCAGATTGCTCATCGATAGATGTTAAAACTGCACAAGTTTCTGCATCGAATCCGTATTTTGCGCGTGTGTAACCAATGCCTTGAATTGTTTCACGAACGATTTTTGGAATATCTACGTAAGTAGAAGTCGTAATTTCCCCCGCTACCAATACTAAACCAGTTGTTACAGTTGTTTCACAAGCTACACGTGCATTTGCGTCCTTTGCTAAGATCGCATCTAAAATTGAATCAGAAATTTGGTCACAAATTTTATCTGGATGTCCTTCAGTTACAGACTCAGATGTGAACAGATGACGTTTTTTTGTCATGGGGTAAACCTCCCTACAGTAATTGTATATATTGTACGGAACTCATCCTTAATTTGCCACAAACTGCGACATACATTTATTCTCCCACACAAGCATACAGAAAAACCTTTCCTACTTAACATAGAGGAAAGGTTTAATTTGCTACTTGCATACTGCTTTTTGCCCTTTGCTCTTATCGTTCGAGACCGTTAGCCTCGCACAGGTTTTAGCACCTATTCACCTGTATTTACCACTACAAGTGAGGTTGCTGGGCTTCATCGGGCCTGTCCCTCCGCCAGCTCGGGATAAGAGAGTATCCGTCCCAACCTATACTAAAGAAATGATATTCATTTGTCAATTAATATTCACATTTTCCTGAAAGTTTTTCTCAATACCCATAGAATGAAATATTAATAGGAAAATGATACATTCACACAAACAAAAATAAATAAATAGTATACATTATTTATATAATTGTGTTATACTATTGATGGGGATTACGAGAAATATTTCATTAAATGAAAAGGATGGTATATAAATATGAGTACTGTGAATGTCCAAATTGGTTTACATGAATTATTGAACGGAAGCAATGCACAGATTCAATTAAGTGTTCCGCAATTAGTGGAAAAAGTATTAATGCGAAACGAAGGGAAATTAACTTCTACTGGTGCCGTTTCTGCTTCAACAGGAAAATACACAGGACGTTCTCCTAAAGATAAATTTATTGTGAAGGAAGCATCGGTTGCTGACAAAATTGCTTGGGGAGCCGTGAACCAACCGATCTCTGAAGAACATTTTAATAAATTATATATAAAAGTTTTAGAATACTTAAAAGAAAAAGAAGAGTTATTCATCTTCAAAGGATTTGCTGGCGCTGATCGCAACTATCGCCTACCAATTCAAGTTGTTAACGAATATGCATGGCATAATTTGTTCGTACATCAATTGTTTATTCGTCCAAATGAAGAAGAATTAGCAACTCACGAATCAGAGTTCACAATTGTTTCTGCACCAAACTTCAAAGCAGATCCAGCAATTGACGGTACAAATTCTGAAGCATTCATTATGGTTTCATTCGAAAAACGTATCGTACTAATCGGTGGTACAGAATATGCTGGAGAAATGAAAAAATCAATCTTCTCTATTATGAACTTCTTACTACCTGAACAAGATATTCTTTCTATGCACTGCTCTTCAAACGTAGGCGAAGAAGGCGACGTAGCACTATTCTTCGGTTTATCTGGAACAGGCAAAACAACATTATCTGCTGATCCAAACCGTAAATTAATCGGTGACGATGAGCACGGTTGGTCTGATAACGGCGTATTCAATATTGAAGGCGGTTGCTATGCAAAATGTGTAAACCTTTCTCATGAGAAAGAACCACAAATCTTCGATGCAATCAAATTTGGCTCAGTTTTAGAAAACGTTGTCATTGATGGTCAAACACGCATCGCTGACTATAACGATACTACTTTAACAGAAAATACACGTGCTGCATACCCTATGCATGCGATTGACAATATCGTACTGCCAAGTGTTGCAGGACATCCAAATACAATTATTTTCTTAACTGCTGATGCATCTGGCGTATTGCCTCCAATCAGTAAGTTATCAAAAGAGCAAGCTATGTACCATTTCTTAAGCGGTTACACTAGTAAGCTAGCAGGAACAGAGCGCGGTGTTACATCTCCGCAAGCTACATTCTCTACTTGCTTCGGTTCACCGTTCTTACCGCTTGATGCATCTCGTTATGCTGAAATGCTTGGTGAAAAAATCGAGAAACATGATGCGAAAGTATTCTTAGTAAACACTGGCTGGACTGGTGGCGAATACGGCGTTGGTAAACGTATGAACTTAGGTTACACTCGTGCAATGATTCAAGCAGCACTAAGCGGTGAACTTGCTAAAGCTGAAACTGCAAAACACGACATCTTTGGCCTTGAAGTACCTCTTCATGTTCCAGGTGTACCTGATGAAGTATTAATGCCTGAACAAACTTGGGCTGATAAAGATGCTTACAAAGCGAAAGCAATTGAGCTTGCAAACGAATTTAAAGAAAACTTCAAAAAATTCGATAGCGTTTCTGAAAATATTATTAACTTAGGCGGTCCGATCGCTTAATTACAAATTTTCTGTTGGAATAACCCTTTTACTCATATGAATAAGTGTCGTGTAACCGTAAAGTTCCGCGTACTCACCGACAAAACCCAATGCGGCTTAACGGTTACACACACTTACATAAAAAAGAAGCTTACGTTAAAAACGTAAGCTTCTTTCTATATCTTATATAAAGTGAAACTTTAATCCCTTCATCTATTGCATACCAATACCTATAAATTTACAGAAAATTCATTTTATAATCATTCGTTTGTAGTTTCCAATGATATAATTTACATATACAGGAAAGGGTGAGGCCCATGAAAAATTTTTCTCGTACTGGAAAAATTTTATTCAGTTATGGAGCGATTCAAATGTTTTGGGGACTTGTGATGCTTAACGTTAATTTATTTGAGCATACAAGTGAAACGATAAAATACATTATTCTAATTACTGGAATAGTTTGTTGTATTGTATCCAACTTTTTTAAAGAACCTAAGAGTCATACTACTAAGTGATTTCATATTAACTTATTGGAAGCGGAAACCTATATTTTATACAAAGTTACGCTTCCTATTGTACTATCCACCGCCGGATCCCTTATTCCAGAGTAAGCCAATTTTCATTTTAAGTAACCAGATTTTCATTTATACAAATCACGGCTTCGAACATATAAACTATTCCCCCACTCACTACATCCTTCTCGTTTCACATCGCATGGGACTAAAAAAGGATCTGACCGCTTCTATCCACCGCCAGATCCTCTGTTCCAACTTAAAACTTCCCAAGCCCAATTTTCAATTTACATACATACAAACCATGGCTTCGAGCACACAAACTATTTCCCCACTCACTACATCCTTCTGGTTTCACACCGCATGGGACTAAAAAAGGATCTGACCGCTTCTATCCATCGCCAGATCCTCTATTCCATCTAAAAAAGTTCCAAACCTAATTTTCAATTGATATACTCGGATTTTCACACATACAAACCACGGCTTCGAACATATAAACTATTATCCCACTCACTACATCCTTCTGGTTTCACACCGCATGGAAACAAAAAAGGCCCTAACCGCTTCTATCCACCGCTGGATCCTCTATTCCATCTAAAAAGAGGCTCTTTTAGCTCTTTTAACCCTTTGTTAATTCTTCTTCATCCTTCATACTATAATACCCTAAATTAATAACGATTAAGAAATAACCACCCAGAATACCTACTGCAAATGCCCACATTACCATATGATGCTCAATTTCGTACATAATAATAGCACCCAAAATTGCAGCTGCAAAGCGATTAAACATACCAAGCGTCGGCGCTTTCGTCTTCTTTACTATACTATCTCCAAGCTTTTCGATACGCCTTCCTAAAATCCAAACACAATACATGCTTACAATAAGTCCAATTCCTGCACCTAGAAAATGTGCTGAAAACGGTGTTAACATCCAGCCTAATAACAGAATACCTAGTAGATAATACGATTGAATTTTAAACGACCTTAATGACATACTAATCATATTGTACTCCCCTTCAATAGTTTTTATCTATCTAACCAAAGCTATATAACTCATTTCTTTCGAGTCCATACTACTAAAAATTCATTTCACTCAAATTTTAAAAACATAAACAGTATGTTTATGTTTTTAAAATGCTTTTAGGAAATAATATTATACAAGATTTCTAATATAGAATCCCTCATAAATGTGACGTTTTTCAAAACATTTTCGTCCAATTATGAAAAAATTGATATCAATCTATGAACATACGGATATGATGTAATAAGCACATAAATAAAGGGGGCGTCTAATGATTTATTTTTTAATGGCTCTCATTCATCTCATTGTTCCTGCACTTATTGGACTTTCATTATATTGGTACATGAAAAAACATAGTATTTTCTATGCTGTCCTCGGTGTTCTTCTTCCAGGTATTATTCTTATTACACTCTTCCGTATTCCTTTTCTTAATTTAATCCCACTTATTACTGCCATTTTATTCCTCGTATTTTTACCAAAAATAAAAAAATAGGAAAGCAGATCATAGGTGATCTGTTTTCCTATTTTGATATAGGTTCTTGCACGATAGAATTAGCTTCTACTTTCTCTGATTTCACAAACCATAAACCGAAGAAAATGATGATTCCACCGATTATTTGTTGAAACGATACATATTCATTTGCCCATACAGCTGCAAATAAAACAGCTACAAGCGGCGTAATATACATATATACCATCGTATGTGACGCACCAATTTTTTGAACACCAACATACCACATGACTAAACCGAATACTGTTACAAAGAAAACAGAATATAGTAAAGCAAATAGTGTCATTCCGTGTGTAATGTGAAATGGCATGACAAATACATGTGGACCACTTAACAATAAAAGCGGAATCGCTCCAACTAATGTCGACCATGCAGTAACACGTAATGCTGAGTATTTTTTAATAAGCGGCCCTGCTAAAACGGGATAAAGTCCCCAACATATTGATGTAATAAGTCCAATCCCATTTCCGTAGAAAGAACTAGCGAGTGAATGCCCTGCTACTAAAACTAATGTAGCACCAATAAAGGCAATCATGGAACCAACTAACTTTCGAGAGGAGAATTTTTCTTGTTTCAAGAAAATCGCAAATAAAGTTGTAAAAATAGGTGAAATAGATATGAGTAAAGAAGCATTTGTAGCGGATGTGTATTTTACAGTTTCCATAAATAACGTTTGATACAGTACAATACCTACAACGCTAACGATGATTAATCTTGGTATATCTTTTCGCTCCATATAAAGTGACTTTTCGATAAAGAACGTAAGTAATAACAGTAGTGGTGCTGCTGTCATCATTCGAACTGCAGTAAACTCAATTGCTGTAAATTCTAAAAGTCCATATTTCGCAATCGTATAGTTAATCCCCCAAATAATAACGACACTTAAAATTAATAATTCAATTCCCCATCTTCTCATGCGCAACCCCCTCCGCAAAGAGAATTATACAGAAAATTCAACCATATGTACATTTCATTATGTGAAAAAATCCATAAGAAAAAGGAGCATATTATATACTCCTTCTCTCTTCATTATACTCGAACATGTAACTTCATATTCGGATTATAAAACTGGCTTGGGCTCTTCAGCTGGAAAGTCCCTCCAACTTCATGCCAATCAACTGTTAATTTATCATCCATAAATACAAGCTTTGTGCGATCTGCAATAAAGTTTAGTACGCTTGATTCGATATCTACATCGCGCTCATCTTTCTCTGAAACGGCTACTAAATCAATAATCCCGCTCATAACACAACCGCAACCTTCATTATCATAAAATAACTTTATATATTTCGTTTCACTTGGAATCGTATCCATAATCTTTTTATATGCTGCCTCTGTTACAGTAACGTACATGTGTTAACCCACATCCTCTCTTCTCGTATCATTTATATATTGTACCACCATTTTTCTTAAATCTTATATACAGAAAATTGAGACTATTATACAATATATGTGGTAAGGGCGCTTATATCACTGATGTTCAAACTACAGTGATATCCCCTTTTATTAGGTCTATTAGGTAGCTTTTTTATTTCTAGCGGAATGGTATTAAAACATATACTTCCCTATTTCCCTGCTATTGGCTGGATTCTAGCTTTTATTTGTTTTATATCCGCTTCTTATTTTGCTATAAAAAATAAAAACAGCTAACAAAGTAAGAATTATCTTAAGGAGGATTATTAAACATGCCAGCCTTAAAAGAAATAGAACAATCACTTAATCATTTATTCCAAATTGAAAAATACGGAAAAGACAGTGCCTTTAGTCGTTTCATTCCAGCTACATATGATCAAATCCAGTTTCCATGGCAACAATTTTTCGAAGCAAATTTTGTTGAGCTATTTAACGGTCTTATGATAAGAGGTACTGAAAATGTAAATACAATCTTTTTAGCTGTGTTCCCGACTGATGATGTTCTCGAAAAATTCATTTCACAATCCATACCAGGTGATTTACTCTTCATGCACCATCCACTTGTGATGGAGTGCGGTGATCCACTCGGAAAATCAGGGCGGGGGTTTATTCCAATTTCATCAAAATATTTGCAGGCAATAAAAGAAAAGAAACTTTCTATATATACATGTCACGGTCCAATGGATTTTCATCAAACATATGGAACTAGCATTTCAATCGCAAAAGCACTACAAGCCAATATAATTAACGGATTCGCTTACGGGGGGCCAGAAAACGAACCAGCCGGTCTCATTTGTGAAATAGATGAAACAACAACAGAAAAACTCCAAAAACGTCTAAAAAAACTCTTTAACATTCCTTATACAGACCTCGAAGGTAAACAACACGATTCCATCAAGAAAATTGCAATTATCGCTGGCTGCGGCGATGTCGTATCTTTAATGAAAGAAGCAGAAGAAAAAGGTGCTGAAGCATATATTACAGGAGAGATCCATTGCCATATCGACAATGATTACGGCAGACATAAATATTCGCTCATTATAGATTATGTGAAAGAAACAAACATGTCGCTCATCGGTGTCTCACACTCTGCCTCTGAATATTTAGTGAAAAAGACATTGATGTACGATTGGTTTCAAGAGAATTTTGATGTAGATGTTACTCTGATTCCACAGGAGACATGGTGGTTATAAAACTAATAACACCTCCCCTATTTTTAAAATCTATATACACAATACGATCGACCACACAAAAATATAGAATCTACAATATATATATAGTAGTTCTACTTTTAAAACTATATTTTCAAAAATATAGAAAGGAGATAATATATGTACCAACGCAATTGCTTTAGTTGTGACGGTAGACGCAACAGCGGTTCTATCGGCAGTACTGGACCTACTGGCGCTACTGGACCCACTGGTGCTACTGGACCTACTGGCAATGCCGGGTCCGGTTTGCAAAGTACTACCGCTTTTAGTCTAGCAGCCGCTCCTAACTATAAAACGGGACAAGTTGTCACTTACACGAGTAGCGGCTATGTTGTAAAAAAAGATGCACCTCAAGGATTTCCGAATGTGTCTCAAGATTATATCTTATTGGTAGAAGGTGGTCCTACCGGATCTACTGGCTCTACCGGGGCTACTGGCTCTACCGGACCTACTGGGTCTACCGGACCTACCGGGGCTACTGGCTCTACCGGGGCTACTGGGTCTACCGGACCTACCGGGGCTACTGGAGCTACTGGTCCTACTGGTCCTACTGGTCCTACTGGTCCTACTGGTCCTACTGGGTCTACTGGTCCTACTGGTCCTACTGGGTCTACTGGTCCTACTGGTCCTACTGGTCCTACTGGTCCTACTGGTCCTACTGGTTCTACCGGAAACACCGGTTCTACTGGTTCTACCGGAAACACCGGTTCTACTGGTTCTACCGGAAACACCGGTTCTACTGGTTCTACCGGAC